>NZ_JACFYJ010000023.1:0-100398 GCF_037126505.1 Paraburkholderia bengalensis | reverse complement strand
CCCGCCCATCGCGCGGGCGCGCGCTCGCGGACATCGCGCGGGCCGATCGAAAGCGCCGGTGACGCGTGCGATATCGTGATCGTCGGCAGTGAGGCCGATCAGGCGCGCGCCGCCGAAGCCATCGCGGCAGCCGGTCCAGGCGTCCCCATCCGCTCGTTGGCGGGCGCGGTGCCGATGCGTATCGTGTTCGCGCTCACGGAGACAGCCAACGTCGTGCTGACGAATTCCACGATGCTGATGCACGTCGCGGCTGCGTTCCGGCGTCCGACGGTGGCCGTGCTCGGTGGAAGCATCACGAAACCCGACGTGCACGATGCCATCTGGGGCTATCCGCCGCCATACCGCAGCGTGGCGCCGCTGCAGTACGTGCCCAATCAGCCGGCGCAAAACTGGCCGGCCGTCGAACGGGTCGTGCAGGCGGTGCTGGAATCGATCAGCACCGAGGACAAATCCCTCGCCGCCGAGGCAGCGCCGTAAGCCGCCGTAAGCCGCCGCGCGTCGGTTCGCGCGGCGCTTGCCCCGACCTGCGCTCACGCCGTATTTTGCGGCGCCTGAATCATCTTCCAGCCATTGCCCGCCGGATCACGAAAGCCCGCGTCGACGCTGCCGAAGCGGTCCACGGGCTCCTGCGTGAATTCCACGCCGGCCGCTTTGAGGCGCGCGTAACTGGCCCGGCAATCGGACACGGAAAGCACGAGCGGCGGCATCGCGCCCTTCGCGACCATCGCGCGCAACGTCTGCGCGGTGGCCTCGTCGTGAACGGGCGGCCCGGGCGCGAACAGGCCGAGCTGGAAGAAAGGCTGATCCGGATGCTGGACGGTGAGCCAGCGGTACGAACCGTTGCGCACGTCCGTGTGGACGCGAAAACCCAGCTTGTCGACGTAGAACCGAAGCGCCTCGTCCTGATCGTCGACGTACACACCCACCACGCTGATACCTTGATTCATCACACCTCCCTGGTCGATGCGACGACTGTATCCGTCGCTTCGCAGCGGCGCTTCTCCGAAACTGCGCTCGTGAGGTCGGGCCGCTGCGCGGCCTTCAGGATGCAGGCGGGCACCTGGTCGAGCCGGGGCATGTCGGCGCGCGCGGCCACGCGCATCGCGCTGGGGCTGCAGCCGGTGATGTCGCGAAACACCCTGCCGAACGTGCCGAGGCTCTCCCAGCCCGTCGCGAATGCGATCTCCGTGACGCTGAGTCCGGTGTCGCGCAGCAACGTGCTGGCCTGCTCGATGCGCCGCGTCAGCAGATAGCGATGCGGCGGCACGCCGTACGCCGCCTTGAACGCGCGGGCGAAATGGGCCTTCGAAATGCCGCTGACGGCCGCAAGGCGTTCGACGGGCCAGGCTTCGTGCGAGGCCGCGTCCATGCGGTCTCTCGCGCGCAGCAGCCGCCGCAGCAGCGCAGGGTCCTGCAGCCGCGCCGCGCGCGCCACGGCGGGACGCGGGCCGGCTGATCCGGCGCGTCGGGATGGCGGGCTCGATGGCGAATCGGACATGACGGCGGGCGCAAGAGGAGTGGCCGCGGATTGGCGGTCTGCGCGTAGTGTAGGCGCGCCGTCCGTGGCTGCAAAGCAGCGAAGAGCAGCGCAAAGCGACGTAGAGCGGCATTTTTTTCCGCTCACGCCCGCGCGCGACCGGACGAATGGCCCGGTTCGCCGCGCGCTGTCAAGGTGCGCGCGCTTTGTTCGAAACGACTGTCGCAAAAATACACATCGAATTTTTTGCCCCGATCATTTGGCAAACGATTGCTTATACTCTGTGCACCTCTTTCTCCGAGGCGCTTTATATGCGGCAGGAATGGCTTGACTCTCTCCAGCGGCTCAGCTGGAACACTCCGATAGTGTTGGCGTTGGCATCGGCGGCGGTCGGCTCCGTCACCACGCTGGCGTGGATTTCGGCGCGCGATGCCCGCGACGGCAGGCGCCAGCGGCGCGACGCGGCGCTGGAACTGGCGCTTTCGCTGGAAAGCTACGCGCGCACCTGTCGGACGATGATGCATAAAGCCGCCTGGGCAGCGTCTGAGCCGGTCGGTCTGAAAAGCCTCGAAGCCAGCCAGGGCGTGTCGATTCCGGCCTTCGCCTATCCCGACAAGATTCACTGGCACGTCCTGAGCCGCAAGGTGATTTCGGGGCTGCGCGAATATCCGGTGACGGTTCATGCAGCGCGCGAGCACGTCGAGGCATTCCGCGAGTTCGGCGAGCCCGTCGACGTGTGCAGTCTCGTCGAATACGAATGCGCGAAAGCGGCGGTGTCGGCCTTGGCGCTGGCGCGCGCCACGCGCCGCCGGCACGGTGCCGCGACGTGGAAACCCGGCGCGCCCGATTCCGCAATGGAACGCGAACTGTCCGACTTCATCGCCAACGCCGAGGAAAAACGCAAGGCCGTGCTCGAACGACGGGCAGAGGCCACGGCCGAACGGCGCGCCGACGTGAAGCCCTTCAAGCAGCCGCTGAGCGCCTGATACGACGGCGCCGCAAACGAGCACTCGCTGCGGCCACAACCACGCATTGACCGCGCGGCACCGCCTTTCGCCGCGCGCGACAGCCGTTCGCATATCGCGGCCCGACGCGCCGCTCAAGCACTCAAGCAACAAGACTGGACGCACGCGCAATGCGCCAATCATGCTGAGCGGTTCCTCGATCGTGCCCAAGGTCACGGGCAACCCGACGGCTCACATCGCCGCGACGCAGGCAAGCGGCTCCTGGCCCACCACGGACCACTCGCTCACGGCGCAGCGCGCGTGAGCATGTGGGCGCGCCCTGTGCCCTCAGAAACGGGCGACGTCGATGACGGCGTCGGCGAATGCCCGCGGCGCCTCTTGCGGCAGGTTATGGCCGGTGCCGCCGCCGATGTTCCGGTGCTCGTACTTGCCCGTGAACTTCTTCGCGTAGGCGGACGGCTCGGGATGCGGCGCGCCGTTCGCGTCGCCTTCCATCGTGATGGTCGGCACAGAGATGGTCGGCGCGGTGGCGAGACGCTTTTCGATCTCGTCGTACTGACGCTCGCCTTTGGTCAGACCGAGTCGCCAGCGATAGTTGTCGATCACCACAGCGACGTGATCGGGATTGTTGAACGATGCCGCCGAGCGTTCGTAGGTGGCGTCGTCGAACTGCCACTTCGGCGACGCGAGTTGCCAGATCAGCTTGTTGAAGTCGTGGCGATTCGCCTCGTAGCCTGCGTAGCCGCGCTCCGTCGCGAAGTAGAACTGATACCACCACGCGAACTCCGCCTTCGGCGGCAGCGGCTTTTCGTTTGCCTTCTGGCTGCCGATCAGATAGCCGCTCACCGACACCATCGCCTTGCAGCGCTGCGGCCACAACGCAGCGATGATATTGACGGTGCGCGCGCCCCAGTCGAAGCCGCCCAGAACTGCCTTGTCGATTTTCAGCGCGTCCATCAGCGCGACGATGTCGGCGGCGATCGCGGCCTGCTGGCCATTGCGCGGCGTGTCGGCGGACAGAAAGCGCGTGGAGCCGTAGCCGCGCAGGTACGGCAGGATCACGCGATAGCCCGCGGCCGCGAGCATCGGCGCGACCTCGGCATAGCTGTAGATGTCGTACGGCCAGCCGTGAACCAGAATGACGACAGGTCCGTTTTGCGGCCCCGCTTCGGCATAGCCGACATTCAGCGGCCCGGCGTTGATCTGCCGGATCGTATCGAACGAGGCGGCGCGCGAACCCGCTGCTTTCGTATTGCCCGAGCCCGTTTGCGCGTGAGCAATGCCGCTCGCGAGTCCCAGTTCCATCAGGCTGAGGCCTGCAAGCGTCGTCCCTAACAGCCGGCGGCGGCGAGTGTTGATCTGATCCGACATGGTCTTTTCCTTTTTTGCACGGTTGAGCATCAGCCGGTTGCCTCACACGCCAGCGCGTGCTTTGCGCTGGCCGCTTGCCTAAGCCACGTCGGCTGCCAGGAGGTATTGGACACGGCGCACGTATCTGCGGTATGTCCGCCATGTGCGCCAATGAATCGCTATGTAACAGGCGGTTGCGCAGATACATTGCGATACAAGGCGCGTTCCGCGTGTCGCCGGAATCGTGACGTGGCGCTTATGACGCCCGTGCCTCGCCTTGCTCGCCATGCAGGCGGAATAGATCCGCGCAGTGAGGTGTTGTTGGGTAAAGCACCTGATTTTTCTATCGGATGCACCGAGGTTTGCCGTGCCAATTAGCCGCTTTCGATCAGCCGCTTTCGATCAGCCGTTTTCGATCAGCCGCTTCCTTTCGCACGACCACCGCCACTTCATCGCCTGACTGCCTCGCCCAAAACATGACTTCCTTATCGAAAATGCTGCTTGTGTACGATGGCACGACGGAAGCGCAAGCCGCGCTCGAACGTTGCACGCAACTCTCGCTGGCATTGTCGGCACATGTCGACGTCGTCGCGGTCGTCGACCTTGCCACGGCGAACGCGAAATGCGGGGGACTGCTGTCGGATCTCGCGTTCAAGGGTATGGAAGAATTCGCTCGCCGCACGCTCGACACGGCCGTCGGGCAACTCGCCGATCACGGTGTGCCGGCGTATGGCTTCGTGAAGTTCGGACGGCCCGTCGACGTCGTGTCAGGACACGTGACGACGTTCGGCCCCGAGATCGTCGTGATCGGGCATCGCCGAAGAAAGGGATTGTCGCGCTGGTGGGGCGAGCGCCCCGTTCACCTCGATCTGGCCGAGCGCTTGCGAGGAACGACCATCGTGACGGTCGTCGCTTCGCAAGCGTAAGTTCCATGCGCCGTGTGGCGAAGCGGCGCGCGCCGCCCGCCATGCGCGCTCAGACGACGGGGTCGATCGGCGAAGGCGGAACGCCGCGCGCTTCGATCGCACGGCCTGCCAGCAGACACAGATCCTCGCGATGATGCGCCGCGACGATCTGAACGCCGACGGGCACGCCATCGACCAGTTGCGTCGTGACGGCGAGTCCCGGCAAGCCCATGGCGGGCAGCGCCCGCATCGTGAGCTGCGCCTCCCACACCCGGTCGAAACCTTGCGCGCCGCGCTGGTCGAGGTCGTCCGGAAATGGCAGTTCCGCAGAAACCGGCATCAGCACGACGGCGTATTGATCGAGAAACAGCCGCCACTGACGAACCAGCGTCGTGCGACGCACGAGCGAACGGCTGATGACGTCGGCGGGCAAATCCTTCACCTTCAGACGCGCGTTCGCGACGACCGCGCTTGCGCCCGGATCGCCGTCGCGCGCAACGGCGTCCGCGAGCGCGTCGAAGCCGTCGCCGAGCCAGAGCCGCTCCTGCAATTGACCGGCTTCGCGGATCGACGGCACGTCGTCGATTTCGTCGACGGTCCACCCCGCGTCCTTCAAGCGGCGCGCGGCATCGAGCAACGCATCTTCGACTTCCTTTGCGATCCGCAGGGCGCCGGGACGCAGACACAGCGCCGCGCGCAGCGGCACGGCGCGCCCTTCGAACGGCATCGGCACATGCCACGGGTCGCGAAGATCGGGCGCGGCCATCGCGATGAACCCAAGGCGCAGATCGTCGATTGTGCGCGCGATGGGCCCCGCCGCCGACATCAGTTGCGCGCCGATCGGGCGTTCCGGCGACGACGCGTTGAACGCGGGCACGCGTCCGAAGCTAGGTCTGAGTCCGTGCACGCCGCACGCATAGGCCGGATAGCGGATCGAGCCGCCGATGTCGGTGCCGAGCGCGAGTTGCCCGATGCCCGCGGCAACGGCTGCTGCGGCGCCGCCCGACGAGCCGCCTGGCGTCAGCGAAGGATTGCGAGGGTTGAGCGTGCGCCCATGAACCAGATTCGACGTGAACCAGCGCAACGCGAAGGTCGGTGAGTTACTGCGGCCAAGCAGAATCGCGCCCGCTTTGCGCAGGTTGTCGACAGCGGGGCTGCTGGCCTGAGCGATCAGATCCGCCTGCAAACGCGTGCCGTTGGTCGTCGCAAAGCCTGCCTGGTCCGTGTTGATCTTCACGGTGACGCACACGCCCGCGAGCGGCCCCGGATCATCGCCGCGCGCGATTGCACGATCGATGTCGTCCGCCTGGTCGAGCACCGACTCGGGCCGATGCTCGACGACTGCATGAATGACGGGATTGACGGCATCGAGGCGCTCGAGCGCGGACTGCGCCGCCTCGCGCGCGGACACCTCGCGGGCCCGGACAAGCCTTGCCAGTTCGGCCGCCGACAAGCGCCATAGTTCTTGCATGTTGTCTCCTCAGGTCTGACGGGGAATGTCGCGGCGCACGCGTGAACGGGATCAGGCGGTTGCCCGAGCGTGGCCGCGAGGATCATCTCCCGCGAGAGGCCGTGCACGCACGACGGCAGCCGTTGCTGAACCACGATAGTAGCGGGTCGCAAGCGCAGCCGCAGACGACGTTCCGCGTCGCACGAAGGCATGCCGGCGCAACAGGCGAACGTTACGATGCCGCGTGATGAAATAGATGGGACACTGCGCGTGGCCATCATGCTCATCAGACGATCTGAATAATTCCAAGGAGAATGTACATGCAAGACACGGTCAATCTTCGTCGCCGCCGGTTGGTGGGCACGACCGCGGCGGGTCTCGGGCTGCTCGAACTGGGCCTCGGCCATCTCGCCCATGCGCAATCGGCCAAAGGCGCCCATGCCGCGAAGAAGGCTGCCCACCATACGTCGTTCGATGCCATCGAGCAGATCGATGCCGGCACGCTGAACATCGGCTATGTGGACACGGGGCCGAAAGGCGGTCAGCCCGTCATCCTGCTGCACGGCTGGCCCTACGACATCTACGCCTTCGTCGACGTCGCGCCGATTCTGGCTTCGGCGGGCTATCGCGTGATCGTGCCGTATCTGCGCGGATACGGCTCGACGCGCTTTCTGGCCTCCGACACGCCGCGCAACGGCCAGCAGGCCGTCGTCGCCGTCGACATCATCGCGCTGATGGACGCGTTGAAGATCGATCAGGCCATCTTCGGCGCGTTCGACTGGGGCGCGCGCACCGCCTGCATCATCGCCGCGCTGTGGCCGCAGCGCTGCAAGGGGCTGGTGTCGGTGAGCGGCTATCTGATCGGCAGCCAGAAGGCGAACGAAAAGCCGCTGCCGCCAAAGGCGGAGTTCGCGTGGTGGTACCAGTTCTACTTCGCCACGGATCGCGGCGCGGCGGGCTACGCAGCCAATCGCCACGACTTCAACAAGCTGATCTGGCAACTCGCGTCGCCGAAGTGGCATTTCGAAGAGTCGACGTATCAGCGCACGGCCGCATCGTTCGAGAACGCCGATCACGTCGCCGTGGTAATTCACAACTACCGCTGGCGCCTCGGACTCGTGCAAGGCGAGCCGCAGTACGACGAACTCGAGCAGCGTCTGGCGATGCTGCCGGACATCGCCGTGCCGACCATCACGATGGAAGGCGACGCGAACGGCGCGCCGCATCCGGACCCGTCGGCCTATGCGAAAAAGTTCACGGGCAAGTATCAGCACCGCAACGTGAGCGGCGGAATCGGCCACAACCTGCCGCAAGAGGCGCCGCAGGCATTCGCCGACGCCGTCATGCAGGTCGTGCGGCTGTGACGGCGAGATCCGCGCGATGAGCGCGTGACCCGCGCGGTTCTGGGTGCGCCGCCCGGCGCCCGGTCCGCGCGTGGTCCGGCGATTCGGGTATGCGCGCGGCGGCCCGCAGCGGCCTCGCAGCGGCTTATTTGTATCGCCGTGTATCTCACACGCCCTGCTCGCTACAACGCGATACGCAACACCTCCTTCCTGACATTCACCCGATACATGCGCGGACTGTAATGGCGCATAACGGCACGCGCGCCATTACGTCGCTGCGTGCTTACCGGTTGAACCAACCCATTGCGGATCAGGAGGTTGAATTCATGTTACTCATCGTCATCGCGTTTCTCGGCGGCGTGCTCACCATCTTGAGTCCGTGCATCCTGCCCGTCGTGCCGTTCGTGTTCGCGCGCGCCGACCGGCCTTTCGTCACGGGCAGGCTGCCGTTGCTGGCCGGGCTCGCGCTCACGTTCTCGGCGGTCACGGGCATCGGCATCGCGGGGCTCAATGGCGCCGTGCAGTTGAGCCACTACGGACGCTGGCTGTCGCTTGCGCTGTTCGCCGTGTTCGGCGCGTCGCTGCTCTTTCCCGCCATCTCCGAACGTCTGTCGCGCCCGCTGGCCGACGTCGGCAACCGCTTCAACTCGTTTTCGCATGCGCACGGCACGCGCTTCCAGATCGGCTCGGCGCTGCTGCTCGGCGCCGCGACGGGCCTGCTGTGGGCGCCGTGCGCCGGTCCCATTCTCGGCCTGATCCTCACGGGCGCGTCGCTGCACGGCGCGACATGGCAGACGGCGGCCGCGCTCACGGCCTATGCGTGCGGCGCCGCCGGTTCGCTGGCCGTGGTGTCCGGGCTCGGCAAGCGCGCCCTCGACACCCTGAAGCGCTCGCTCGGCCTCGGCGAACGGGTGCGCCGCGCGATGGGCGGGCTCGTGCTGCTGAGCGTCGCCGCCATCGCATCGGGCTTCGACACGCGCGCACTCGCACTCGTGCCGTCGACCTCGACGGCAGGCATCGAGAGCCGGCTGGTCGGCCTGCTCGGCTCGGGCTCGCGTTCCGGCTCGGGCTCGCGTGCCGTCGCGAGCGTCACTAACGGCAACATCGACGGCAGCGGCGCCCGAATCCGCACGCACATCCGGCGCATCAGCGCTCGCGTGCCGTCGGCGCTTCCCGTCGAAGGCCGTCAGGCGCCGCTCGACGGCGCGCAAGCCTGGCTCAATTCGCCGCCCCTCACCGGCGACGCGTTGCACGGCAAGGTCGTCGTCGTCAACTTCTGGACGTATTCGTGCATCAATTGCCTGCGCACGCTGCCGTATCTGAAGACCTGGTCGGACCGCTATCGCAACGACGGCCTCGTCGTGGTCGGCGTGCACACGCCAGAGTTCGCTTTCGAGCACGATCCGTCGAACGTGAAGCGCGCGGTCGTCGATCTCGGCGTGCGTTATCCCGTTGCGATCGACAATGACTACCGGATCTGGCGCGCGTTCGACAACCAGTATTGGCCCGCGTTCTATATCGTCGATGCGCAGGGCCGCATCCGCTATCACCACTTCGGCGAAGGCGGCTATGCCGAGGCCGAAAAGGTCATCCAGCAGTTGCTGGCGCAATCGGGTGTGTCGACGCCGTCGCGCGATCTGCCGCCCATCCAGGGCGCGGGCGCGCAGGCGGCGGCCGACACGGCGAACGTCGCGTCGGGCGAAACCTATGTCGGCTATCAGCAGGCGCGAGGCTTTGCATCGCCGGAAGACGTCCGCCCCGACGACGTCGCGAGCTACAGCGTGCCGCCGCAGTTGCGGCTGAACAGCTGGGCGTTCGGCGGCCGATGGATCGTCGGCAGCGAGGCGGCCGTTCTGGGCGATGCGCATGGCCGCATCGCCTACCGCTTCCATGCGCGCGACCTGCACCTCGTGCTCGGACCCGGCGCGAACGGCAAGCCCGTGCGGTTTCGCGTGACGATCGACGGCGCGCCGCCGGACGACTCGCACGGCGCCGACGTCGCGCCCGACGGCAGCGGCACGGTCACGAGCGCGCGCCTCTATCAGCTCGTGCGTCAACACGATGACGTGCGCGACCGGACCTTCACGATCGAATTCCTCGATCCCGGCGTGCAGGCGTTCTCCTTCACGTTCGGCTAGCCGCGACGGCCGGGCTTCCCGCGACGCCACTGCGCTCTGCGCCAGTGGCGTCGGTCGCTTCGGGCGGCGCAAAGCGTCCGCGCCTGGCGTTCGTCGGTGGAGTCAATGGAGTCAGGCGAGTCAGGCGCCCCCCCAGCTGCCGCCGCTGGATGCGCGCCATCTATCCCGATCTGGAATGAGCGTCATCCCTTTTCGAGCGTTCCCGCGCCGCACCGGAATAGATACATTGCTCCTCAACGCAGCGCCGGATTTCCGGCGCGCACACTGAATCGAGGAACAATCATGGCTAAGCTGTTCAACCCTATCCAGCTCGGTGCATACGCACTTTCGCATCGCGTCGTGCTTGCGCCGATGACGCGCCTGCGCACCATTCAACCCGATGACATCCCCAGCCCGATGATGGCTGACTTCTACGGACAGCGCGCGTCGCAAGGCGGTCTGGAAATCGTCGAAGCGGCGAGCGTGTCGGCGACGGCGCGCTCCTATCTCGGTGCGGCGAGCATCTTTCACGACGGCCAGATGGAAGGCTGGAAGGCGATCACGCGCGCCGTGCACGCAAAAGGCGGCCTCGTGTTCCTGCAGCTGATCCATGGCGGCCGTCAGAGTCACGTCGAGGTGACGGGCGGCTTCGAGCCCGTTGCGCCTTCCGTCGTGCCGTTCGACGGCATCGCCTTGACGAAGGATGGTTTCGTCCCGGCTTCGCCGCATCGTGCGCTCGGTATCGAAGAAATCCCCGGCATCATCGAGGAATTCCGCGCCGCCGCGCAGCGCGCGAAGGACGCAGGTTTCGATGGCGTCGAGCTGCATGCGGCGAACGGCTATCTCGTCGATCAGTTTATTCAGGACGGCACCAATCGCCGCACCGATGCATACGGCGGCCCCGTAGAAAACCGCGTCCGCTTTTTGCGCGAGACGCTCGAAGCGCTGATCTCCGTCTGGGGCGCGGAACGCGTCGGCGTGCGCATCTCGCCGTCGGGCGAATGGGGCGGCGTGTCCGACAGCAACCCGGAGGCGACGTTCAAGCACGTCGCACGTGTGCTCGACACGTACAAGATTGCCTACCTGCACGTGATCGAGCCGCGCGTCAAAGGCGACGACACGCTGCACGAAGGCCATCCGCCCGTCGCGGTGAAGTATCTGCGCGAGCACTTCTCGGGTCCCATCATCGCGGCGGGCGGCTTCGATCGCGAGAGCGCGCACGCGATTGTCGAATCGGGCGATGCCGATCTCGTCGCGTTCGGCCGCCATTTTTCGTCGAATCCCGACCTGCCGTATCGCCTGCAGCACGCTCTGCCGCTCACGCCGTATGTGCGCGCCGCGTTCTGGGGCGGCTCGCAAGCGCACTACTCGGACTTCCGTGCGTATGACGCGTCGCAGGCCACGCAAAACGACGCAACCGCAGACGAAGCCGAGACGGCCTGAACGATGCAATGGGCTCGCGCCGCGCGTAATCGGGTTGTTGCGGGTTGTTGCGGGTTGTTGCGGGTTGTTGCGGGTTGTTGCGGGTTGTTGCGGGTTGTTGCGCGCGGGCGCGCCGTCATGCGTAGCCGGGCTTGCCGCGTGCCGTCAGCCGCTCGGGAGCAAACTCCGGCGCGAGGCATTCCTCGACGAACGCGGTGAACTGCCGCGCCTTGCTGCTGGCGAGCCGGCCCGTCGGATAGAGCGCGGACAGCGGGATGGTCGGCAGCATCCAGTCTTCCATCGCGGCTACGACGGCGCCCGACTTCAGTTCCGGCGAAAAGGCCCATTCGGACGCCACGGCGAGGCCCATGTCGGCGAACACGGCTGCCCGCAAGCCCTCTGTCGCCGAAATCTTCACGCGGCCTTGCAGACGCACGGCAAGCTCCGCCGATTCGCTGCAAAACGTCCAGTCCTCGCCGCCGCCGAAATCGCGTGTGTAGACGATGGCGCGATGCGCGACCAGGTCGGCGGGCTCTTGAGGCATGCCGTGCCGCTCGAAATACGCGGGCGTCGCCAGCACGCGCCGGCGTGCCTCGCCGATGCGCCGCGCCGTCATGTTCGAGTCGGCGAGTTCGCCCATGCGCAGCGCGACGTCGATGCCCTCTTCCACCAGATCGATGTTGCGGTCGTCGAGCACCAGTTCGAGCTCGAGTTCCGGATGGCGTTCGAGAAACGCGGGCAGACGCGGCACAATGTGCAGCCGCGCAAAGCACACGGCCGCCGACACGCGCAGCTTCCCCGTCAGTCCCGCCGCCGAACCGCGCGCGGCCAGCACGGCCTCGTCGGTTTCCTCGACGGCGCGCCGGGCGCGCTGATAGAAGTTCTGCCCCGCTTCCGTCGGTGTGAGCGCGCGGGTCGAACGCAGCAAGAGCTTCACGCCGAGCCATTCTTCGAGCTGCGCAACGGCTTTCGACACGGCCGGCTGGCCGATATTGAAGTGCCGCGCTGCCGCCGAGAACGAACCCGTATCGACGACGCGGATAAAAATTTCGATCGCCGCAAGGCGGTCCATCGCAATTCTCCCGTGAGACGAGCGCTGTCCGTTGCGCCCTTACGGGAGCATATCGATGCTCGACGCCTTTTGCTCAGCGAGCCGCCATCAGTTCGTCGGCGCGCGACAGAAACAGTTGCAGCACGGGCGACGCATTCGCGCGGCTGTAGCCGATGGCGAGATCGACGGTGGGCGCCTCGCCCTCGAGCGGCCGGCTCACCACGGACGAAGGCAGCAGATTGTTCGCGTACTCGGGCATCAGCGACAGGCCGCGCGTCGACGCCACCAGCGACATCGCCATCGCGAGATTGTCGACGCCATGCGCGCACTCCAAGTCGAGGCTGTTCTCGCGCAGATAGCGCGCGACCACGTCGTGCAGCACGCGCGCCTTGTTCGAGGCCATGATGAAAGTTTCGCCTTCGAGGTCCGACGCGAGGATCGCCTGCTTCGCGGCCAGGCGGTGATTGCTCGGCATCAGCGCGACCAGCTTCTCGCGGTGGACGACGCGATCGTCGAGATCCAGCCCCGGCTCCGTGCGCACGAACGCGAGGTCGAGCTTGCCGCGCGCGACGGCATCGGCGAGATCGGGCGAGTAGCCGCTCGATACCGTCACGTCGATGTTCATCAGTTCGTCGCGCAGCAGTTGCATCGCGCGCGGCAGCCACGTCATTTCCTGCCCCGTCGGAAAACCGAGCGCGAACACCTGCTTGGCGGGACGCGCGGCGCGGCGCGCGGCTTCGACGGCGGCATCGACCTGAGCCAGCGCAAGACGCGCGTGATCGAGAAACGCCTTGCCCGACGCCGTCAGCTCGACACCGCGCGCGCTGCGGTTGAACAGTTCCGCGCGCACCTCGTCTTCGAGATCGCGAATCTGCCGGCTCAACGACGGCTGCGACGTGAAAAGGCGCTGTTCGGCCGAACAACGCGGCGGAGGAAAGCCGCGACGCGATCGAAGCCGCATCCGCCGCCGACGAAACCATCTGATTCAAGGAACGACAGCATGACCACGCAGCCCGTTCAGAGCGCCAGAACCGTCAAGATTCCCGGACCCGATCACCCCATCACGATCGAACCCAACGCGTCGCGCGTCGTCGTGACGGTCGCAGGCCAGATCGTGGCCGACTCGCGCAACGCGCTGACATTGCGCGAAGCGGGCTATACGGCCGTGTTCTACGTGCCGCGCAAGGACGTCGACATGACGAAGCTCGCGCGCACGGACCACGCGACCTATTGCCCGTACAAAGGCGATGCCGCGTACTTCTCCGTTGCGTCGGGCGGCGAACGCGCCGTCAACGCGGTGTGGACGTACGAGTCGCCCTTTCCCGCCGTCGAGCCGATCCGCGAGCACCTCGCGTTCTATACCGACCGTGTCGACCCGATCGAAGAGCAGGCATAAGGCATCCATATGAAAACATCGCCCGTCGTACTCGTGACGGCGCGTGGAGCGGCAGCGGACGCGCCACGGCGCTCGCCTTCGCGCGCGGGGGCTCGCATCGCGATGTCGGGCCGACGCGCCAACGCGATCGTCTACAGGGCGTCGGCGAACTTCTTAGCGGGCGCGATGCGGCGCGTGAAGGGCAGACTCACGGCCGGGTAAACCGGCCATGCCTTTCAGGCATGCAGCCCCGCGTACAAAGTCTGTTTCATCCTGACGGGCGGCGCCTACATTTTGCGAACAGACAGGCGTTGCGCAAAAACAGCTAACCGCGCGCGCGCAGTTCGACCCATGCATTCCAGCGATGCAGCGCCTGGCAACCGAACCGCTTCCCAAGAACCACATTCACCGATACTGGAACACTTCACCATGGCTAATCTGACAGGCAAGACCGCGCTCGTGACGGGCGCTTCGCGCGGCATCGGCCGCGCCACGGCACTCGCGCTCGCCCATGCCGGCGCGCGCGTGCTGGTCCATTACAGCAGCGCCGAACAGGCGGCCGACGCCGTCGTCGATGCGATCCGCGCGGCAGGCGGCAAGGCTGACAAGGTGGCCGCCGATCTGCGCGCTGCCGATGGTGCGCACGCGCTCGCGAAACAGGTGCGCGCGCTGACCGACGACAGACTCGACATCGTCATCGCGAACGCCGGCATTTCGAAGGCGGCGCCGATCGAAGAGACGACCGTCGAAGACTTCGACAGCCTGTTCGCCGTCAACGTGCGCGCGCCGTTCTTCCTCGTGCAACAGTTGCTGCCCGCGCTGCGCGAAGGCGCCAGCGTCGTGCTGCTGTCGTCGCTGGCCGCGCACGCATCCGTGAGCAACCTCTCCGCCTATGCGGCGACCAAGGGCGCCGTCAATACGCTCGTGCGGCACTTCGCCTCCGCGCTCGGCGAACGTGGCATTCGCGTCAACGCGATCGCGCCAGGCGTCGTCGAGACGGATATGTCGAGCTTCGCGAAGACGGACGCGGGCCGCGACTTTACGCTCGGCATGCAGGCGCTCAAGCGCGTCGCGCAACCCGACGACATCGCCGGTGCCGCCGTCTTTCTCGCCTCCGACGACGCGCGCTGGGTCACGGGCGACACGCTGCGCGTCGACGGCGGCTCGAAGATCTAAGCCGCGCGGGGCGCAGACGCGATGTTGACAGCACCGGCGACGTAGCCCGCAACACAGCCTGACGCGCGGCTGTCGCCCTTCAGTTCGAGCGCAGCTCGCGCACGCCCCGCCCCAGCCGGCGACGCAACAGCGTGCGCAGCGTCGCGCCGTCCGCGTAACCGACTTCGGCGGCGATCGCGTCGAGATCCATCGCGCTCGTCTCGATCAGATGCCGCGCGCGCTCCACCCGCCGGTCCTGGAAGTACGACAACGGCGACTTGCCGAGCACCGCTTCGGCGCGCCGTTGCAGGGTACGCGGGCTGGTCGCGAGTTCATGCGCGGCCTCCTGCAGCGAGAAGCCGCGCGCCAGGTTCGCGCGCGTCCAGCGCTCGAACCGTTCGATCAGCGGATCGCTATGCGAAAGATGGTCGGGAATGATGTAGGGCGCCTGCGACACCCGCCCGTCCACCAGCATGTAGCGCGCGACGAGCGTGGCCAGCTCCGGGCTCGCCTGCCGGATCAGCCACAGCACGAGATCGAGGTGCCCCATGGCCGCGCCCGCCGTCACGAACTGTCCCGACGGCACGAGCATGCGGTCCTGGTCGAGACGAATCTCGGGATAGCGGCTGCGAAACAGCGGACTGAGCCACCACGTCGCGGTCGCTTCCTGGCCGTCGAGCAAGCCCGATTCGGCGAGCACGAAAGTGCCGATGCAAGCCGCCGCGATCCGCCCGCCTTGCGCATGCCAGGCGCGCAACTGCTTGCCGGCATCGCGTACGGCAGCACAGCCGAGGCGGTCCACCAGCACGTCGGGATTGCCCGCGCTGATGGCGGGCATCACGATCCAGTCGGGCAGCGCCGCCGTGTCCGCCTTTTTCACGGCGAGGCTCATGCCGAGCGCCGTCTTGATGCGCGTGCGCAGCCCGGCCAGTTCGACCTCGAACGGCGGCGGCTCGCCCGGATGCACCGCCACCGACAGCGAATTGGCCATCCTGAGCGCGTCGAGCACGACGGCAATGCCCGTGTCGAACACGCCGTCCAGAGAAAACACGAGAATGCGCATGGCGTAAATGACTCGATTAATGTCATTTGCGATGCTACTGCCCGAAGCCGTTCGCGTCTATTCTGAGCGGCAACGAAATCCTCGACGCAGGAGTCGACCATGACCGAATCACAAGCCCGCCCATCCACCGACGGCGCACACCCGCTCGACCGCGTCGTGTGGAACGCGCTCGACGGCAAGCAGCGGCGGCTTGCCATCGGCGACGAACGCGCGCGGCGGTTGCCGCCCGAGATCGGCCCGTTTGCCGCCATTGCCGATACGAGTGCGTCTTCGTTCGAAGCGCTACGCGCGTTGCTCGACGCGCACGGGCCGCTCAGTCTCGTCACGTCAGACGAACTCGCCGTGCCGCCCGGCTTCCCCGTGATCCGGCAAGCCACGCTGCTGCAGATGATCTGGCAAGGCACAACCGAACCCGTCACCGGCTACGAGTACGTCGAGCTCGCGCAAAGCGACGTGCCGGAGATGATCGCGCTGACCACGGCCACGCAGCCCGGCCCGTTCGGCCCGCGCACGATCGAACTCGGCACCTACATCGGCGCGCGCCGGCAAGGCAGGCTCGCCGCGATGGCGGGCGAACGCATGCGGCTCGACGGCTATACGGAGATCAGCGCGGTGTGTGTCGATCCCGCGTTTCGCGGGCAAGGGCACGCAAGCGCGCTAATGAAAACGCTGATCGCGGCGATCCGCGCGCGCAGCGAAACGCCCTTCCTGCACGTCTTCACGACGAACCTCAACGCGATTTCGCTCTACCGGACGCTCGGCTTCGTCGACCGGCGCGAAATGCATCTGAAGGTGCTCGGTTCGGCGCAGGCGTAGTCGGGCCCGAACGCGGTCCGGCGGGCGAGTCTTAAACGCCGCGCAGGCCGTTTTCGCCTGCTGACGGGGTCCGGCAAACCGCGGGCGGTCCGCGCGGAGCCCCGCCCAGCAAGGCGCGGCAGTCACCATTCGCGTTACGAGAAGTATGAATTGAGCTGGCGACGGATTCTATCGGCGGCATGGCGTCCCTAGACTTTGGCTCAAGTGATCTGGATGTCCCAGACACCTCTGACCCAAGGAAAACTGCCATGAAGCTCTACTACCATCCGTTGTCCGGCCACTCGCACCGCGCCCACCTGTTCCTGTCGCTGCTCGGCATCGAGCATGAACTGATCGAAGTCGATCTCGCCGCCGCCGAACACAAGTCCGCCGAATTCCTGAAGCTGAACCGTTTCGGCCAGGTGCCCGTGCTGGTCGATGGCGATACGACGATCGCCGATTCGAACGCGATTCTGGTCTACGTCGCGCGCAAGTTCGGCAAGGCCGACTGGCTCCCGCAGACGCCCGCGCTCGAAGCCGACGTGCAGCGCTGGCTGTCCGTCGCTGCCGGCGAGATCGCTTTCGGCCCGGCGGCGGCGCGGCTCATCACGGTGTTCGGCGCCAAATACAACGCCGAGGAACTGATCGCCCGCGCGCATGGCATCCTCAAGCTGATCGACGAAGCGCTCGCTGGCCGCGATTTCATCGCGCGCCCTCATCCGACCATCGCCGACGTCGCGTTGTACAGTTACATCGCGCGTGCGCCCGAAGGCAACGTCGATCTGTCGTTCTATCCGAACGTGAATGCGTGGCTGCGCCGCATCGAGGCGCTGCCGGGCTTCGTCGAGTTCAGGAAGACGCCCGTCGGCCTCGCCGCCGGCCACTGAGAACGTCTGTCAGCGCGAAGCCGGTGCAAGGGCTTCGCACTTCTCCAAGTTCAGGAGCGCAATCATGAGTTCGGTATCGATGGAAAGCGGTTCGCCGTGGCATGAAGGCGAGCGGGCGCTGCAGGAAAAAGTGGGCGTGGCGGCGAAAATGCTCGACGTCGGACGCCGCGTGGTGCGCGATTACCTGCCCGAGCAGCACCGCACGTTTTTCAGACAGTTGCCGTTCGTCGTGCTCGGCGCAGTCGCCGACGACGGCGACGTGTGGGCGACTTTCGCCACCGGTCAGCCCGGCTTCATGCAATCGCCGACCGACAAGACGCTGCGCTTCGAGCTGGCTGCCGATCCGAATGATCCCGCTTCGTCGGGACTGCGCGACGGCGCGGCCGTCGGCCTGCTCGGCATCGAACTGAACACGCGCCGCCGCAACCGGATGAACGGCCACATCCGCGCCCTGAGCGCGGGCAGCTTCGACGTCGATGTGGCGCAGAGCTTCGGCAACTGTCCGCAATACATCCAGTTGCGCGACTTCGAATTCGTCCGCGATCCCGCCGTGTTTTCCGACATCGCGCCCCAGACATTCGACGCGCTGACGGGCCGCGCCCGCGAGATGATCGCAGCGGCGGACACGTTTTTCGTCGCGTCGTATGTGGACGAAGGCGAGCGCCGCCAGGTGGACGTATCGCATCGCGGCGGCAAGGCGGGCTTCGTGCGCATCGGCGACGACGGCCGGCTGACCATTCCCGACTTCGCCGGCAATCTGTTCTTCGCGACGCTCGGCAATTTTGTCGTGAACCCGCGCGCCGGACTCGTGTTCGCCGACTTCGAAACAGGCGACCTGCTGCAACTGACGGGCGATGCGACCGTCGATCTCGAGTCCGAGGAAATCGCCGCATTTCAGGGCGCCGAACGGCTGTGGCACTTCACGCCGCGCCGCATCGTCTATCGTCCGGGCGCGCTCGCGCTGCGCTGGACCTTCCAGGCCAACGGCTGGTCGCCGAACTCGCTGATGACGGGCAGCTGGGACGATGTGCAAAGCCGCCTGAAAGCCGCCGCTCTCGCCAATGCATGGCGGCCGTTCAAGGTCACGAACGTCGTCGACGAAAGCTCGCTGATCCGCTCGTTTCATCTCGAACCCACCGACGGCGCAGGGCTCATTCCGCACACCGCCGGGCAGCATCTGCCCATTCGCGTCACGCCGCCCGGCGCGGACAAGCCCGTGATCCGCACTTACACGCTGTCGACGGCGCCCGCCGACGGGCTCTACCGGATCAGCGTGAAGCGCGAAGGACTCGTGTCGTCATATCTGCACGACACGCTTCGGATCGGCAGCGTCATCGAGGCGCGCGCGCCTGCGGGACAGTTCACGATCGACGCCCGCGAGCGCCGTCCCGCCGTGCTGCTCGCCGCGGGCGTCGGCGTCACGCCCATGCTTGCGATGCTGCGGCACATCGTCTACGAAGGGCTGCGCACGCGCAGGGTGCGGCCCACCTGGTTCTTCCACGCCGCCCGCTCGCTGAAAGAGCGGGCGTTCAGCCGGGAAATCGAGCAACTCGCGACGGCCGCAAACGGCGCCGTGCAGGTCGTGCGCGCGTTGAGCGATACCGGCGGCGCGCGTGAAGGCAAGGACTTCGACGTCGCGGGCCGTATCGATGTCGCGCTGCTGTGCGAGACGCTGCCGTTCAACGACTACGACTTCTATCTGTGCGGGCCGTCGGCGTTCATGCAGTCGATCTACGACGGCCTGCGCGCGCTCAACGTCGCCGACAACCGCATTCACGCCGAGGCGTTCGGCCCGTCGGGACTGCACCGCCGAAAAGACGCCGCCGCGCCGGCCGGCCCCATTCGCGTGGCCGCGGACAAGCCGACTCCCGTTGCTTTCGTGAAGTCCGGCAAGGAAGCGCGCTGGAGCCCGGAGAACGGCACGCTGCTCGAACTCGCGGAGTCGCGCGGATTGAACCCGGAGTTCGGCTGCCGCAGCGGCAGTTGCGGAACCTGTCGCACGCGCATCGTTCAGGGCGCGGTCGCGTATCCCGTCGCGCCGGAGTTTCAGCCGGCGGAGGGCGAAGCGCTGATCTGCTGCGCCGTGCCTGCCAACCCCGAAACGGGCGGCGGCGACCGGCTGCTGCTCGATCTCTGATGCTGCACGTCGCACGAAACGCGCGGACGAATGCTGTTATGCTGGACCCCCTTTGCCTGCCGACGGCAGCCACCCGCGCGGCCGGCAGGCTTCTCTTAACCGCACCTCGTCGACCGCGTCGCATATGGACAGGCTTCAGGCAATGACCACCTTCGTCACCGTGGTCGAAACGGAAGGTTTCGCGTCGGCGGCGCGCAAGCTCAATGTGTCGCCGTCCGTCATCAGCCGGGTGATGTCGGAACTCGAAGAACATCTTGGCGTGCGTCTGTTGACCCGCACCACGCGCATCGTGCGGGTGACGGATGCGGGCGCAACGTTCTACGAGGACTGCCGCCGCATTCTCGCCGACATCGATGCAGCCGAAGTCTCCGCAGCGGGCGTCAACAACACGCCGCGCGGCCAGTTGACGGTGACGGCGCCCGTGCTGTTCGGCAAGATCTACGTCACGCCCATCGCCCACGAATACCTGACACGCTATCCCGCCGTGAGCCTGAACTGCTGGTTTCTGGACCGCGTCGTCAATCTCGTCGACGAAGGTGTCGATGTCGGTATCCGTATCGGCGAGTTGCCGAGTTCGTCGCTTCAGGCGATTTCCGTCGGCAAGGTGCGGCGCGTGCTGTGCGCGTCGCCTGCGTATCTCGAAGCGCACGGCACACCGCAACGTCCCGAAGATCTCGATGCGCACGTCACCATTCAGTCGACGGGGCTCACGCCCGCGCCGGAGTGGCGTTTTCTCGCGAAGGGCAAGCCGCTCACGCTGCCGATCCAGCCGCGCCTCGTGACGACCACGAATGACTCGGCCATCGAAGCGACGCGAGCGGGATTGGGCATCTCCCGGCTGATGTCCTATCAGGTCGCGCAGGAAATCGCCGACGGCACGCTGCGCGTCGTGCTGCCCGACTACGAACTGCCCGCGCTGCCCGTTCACGTGGTGCATCGCGAAGGCAAGCATGCCAATCAGAAAGTGCGCGCGTTCCTCGATCTCGCCATCGAAACGCTCCGGGCGAAGGCGTCGCGCTGGTACGCATAGCGATGCGGCGCGCGCGACGGCGTTTTCAGGCGAGCCGCTTGACGACGTCGCGCGTCAACGCGAGCCTTTCGGCGAGCCTTTCGGCGAGCCTTTCGGCGAGCCCTTCGGCGAGCCCTTCGGCGCGCCTTTCGTCAACCCGGGTTTGTTTGCAGCGCGTGACGCATCGAGGCGCACATGTGCGGATCATCGCCCGCCTGGCTGCGCCAGCGTGTGCCGCCGTCACGCGTGTCCGCGAAAGAGCGCGCAAATCCTGAACGCTTCTTCCGACAACGGAATCTGCTTCGCGCGGCAATAGCGGGTCGTGAGCTTCAGCAGTTCCTTGATGTCGCGGCCGCTCGATTGCGGCCACGCGGTCGTCAGCGTGTCGATCAGGTCGTCGCTGAGTTCCGCGCCCAGTTGTGCGGCGAGCAGCGTCCACAGCCGGATCGCGTCGGGCCGCGTCGGCGTTTCGTAGTGAATCTTCGCGATGCAGCGCGACAGGATCGCGTCGTCGACATCGTCGATCCGGTTGGTCGTCATGAACAGCAAGCCGCTGAAATATTCGAGCGTGCGCAGGAATTCGGCGACGATTGCGTTGTGCTCGAGATCGTTGTCGCGGCGGCGAATGTAGACGTCGGCTTCATCGAGCAGCAAAATCGCGTCCCAGCGCGTCGCGCGCTGCAGGATGCCGGACAGCGCCGCGCCCACGGAAGCCGCCGTCGTCCCCAACTGGCCGGAATGCACGCGATATAGCGGCTTGCCGACCACTTCCGAATAGACTTCCGCCGTCAGCGTCTTGCCGAGCCCGGGCGCGCCCTGGCACAGGATCGTCGTGCCGCCCGACTTGCCCGGCACGAAGTCCTGCACGAACACGTTCGTCTTCGAGGTGAGGATGTCGATCAGATCGCGATGATGCGCAGGGAGAACCAGCTTGTCGCGCAACTCGGGCTGGTAGCGATACTCGCTCATGTGCTGGACATGCACCCAGATATCGCGGTGCCACTCCAGATGGAACAGACATACGTAGCAGTGAAGCGGCACCTTGTCGAAGCTGCTTTCGATGTTCGCGTCGCGCCAGAACCCCGCGTCGGCCGTCATCTGGAAGCGGCGTTCGAGCGTCTCTTCGTCGTTGACGCATCGGGCGCTCACACCGTCCATCAGGCGGATCAGCTCGGGCGTGCCTTTCGCCTCGACCGTATAGGCGGCCTTCGAAACCACGAACTGCGCGCCAAAGCGCGGCTGGAACGCGAGAAAGCGCTGCGCGTGCTGCTCGTATTCGTGCTTGAACTCGGCGCATTCCTTGTAGAAGCCGTACTGCGCCAGCAACTCGGGAATCGTGCGGTTCACGATGTCGTGCCGGTTGATCACGAGCGACGTCGTCATGCCGGACAGGCGCATGTGCGGATCGGTACGCTCGGAGTTCGCGGACTGCATCGTGTTCGCGAGCATATCGACGACGACATAAGACGCGCCCTGCTCGGGCTCGACGAGACGCATCCGCCGCACGAGCCACGGCAGCAGCGTGCCGTCTCTCGCGCGGCTGTAGAGCCAGCCGTCGATCACCCCGCGCGACAGATACGCGACGAGGCCGGGAATCAGCTGTTCGAGGGCGGGAATCGTGCGCGCTTGCGGCGCGTTGTAGATGTTGTCGAGCGCGAGCATCTGGAACATCAGCGCGCGTTCGTTGTTGGCCTTGCTCAGCGAATAGAGCGTGTTGAGCGACCTCGCGTCGAACAGCGTGCTCGACACCACCATGCTGCCGTGACACGTGCCGTGCTGATTCAGTTGTCGCGCAAGCGGCGATCCGGATTCGATCATCGCGAGCAGAGGATGCACCAGAGATTCCGGTATTTCAAAGTCCATTGACGCGCTCGTATCGGGCAGTCGCCTGCCGGTTAGTCGAGGAAAAACTGCACGGCCATGCCCACGATCGAGGGCTGGATCACGTGCAGTCCGTTGAATTCGACGTATTGCACGTCATAGCCCGCCGCCTTCAGCTTTGCTGCGTTCGCGCGTCCGCTCGTTTCGATGGGAAGCTGTTCGTCGCGCAAGCCGTGTGCGATAAAAACGCGAGGTGCGCCTTCCTGGGTGAACACCGACATGAAGCCGCCGGACAGCGCGATCACATGGCTCGCGACATCGCCGTTCGTGATGCCGATCGATAGCGCGTAACTGGCGCCATCGGAGAATCCGGCGAACGCGAGACGCGCGCGGTCGAGCCGGTAACGCGAACTCACTTCGACGAGCGCGCGTTCAAGCCGCTCCAGATCCGGGCCGCTGCCGCCGATCACGATGTCCCACGTCGCGTACATCGAATGCGGCGCGAGGACGAGAAACCCATCGCGCTGCGCATGCTCTTCGATGAACGGCAGCACTTTTTCCGGAAACCCGCCGGCGCCATGAAACATCACGAAAAGCGGCACGGGCGCACGCGCGTCGAGGCCTGGCGGAACGAACAGGATCGCGTCGCGCTCGCCGTCGATGCCCAGACGATGACGGCCGGGCGGCAACGGGCCCCGCGCCGCATCGGCAGGTGTGAACGACAGACGGCCCAGCAGCGATGGATCGAACATGGTGAGCGCGAGATCCAGGTGTGAGCGCGCGATGCGCGCGGATGAGTGGTTCGTGTTTCTGGTAGCCGGTGCGTGTTGCGCTGGTGCCCGGTGTTGCTGCGATGGGGTGACGTTGATATGTAATATATCATGACTATGCGCGATTTTGGGGAATCCAGGGTTCCTGAGTCTCCCGTTTATCACCCTCGATTCGGCGTCGCAGCTGATGCGCAACAGATACAACTAGCGCCGATGCGCCCGTAGACAAATCGTTTCCGTCTTGGTGTCGAGTACGACGTTACGCTGCTGCACGGACTCTGCGAGCACGTCGTTGAAACTGACCTGCCCGGTCGAAAGCGCGACATGGCCGGTGTCGACGAACCGTAGGCAGTGCGGGCGTCGATCTCCACGACGTCGGCATGAACGCGCGGACCATCGTCAATCAGGTGAGGCCATCCATCAGCGGCGTATCGCATAACACGGATAGCCAATTCAACGGCGGGCACATCATTGCGGCTATTTGTTCTTAAACGTTCTGCGCCGTCGCCGTTGCTTGACTGAGATACGCGTGAATCTGGCTGACAACGGCAGCGCCGTCGCCTACCGCCGACGCCACGCGCTTGGTCGATTCAGCGCGCACATCCCCAACCGCGAACATGCCATACAAGCTCGTCTGCAGGGGAAACGCATGGATCATCCCGGCCTGCCCTGCGCTGCGAAGCAGCGCGCCCGTCACGACGAACCCACGGCTATCGAGCTCGACGCCACTGGACGCCAGCCAGTCGGTCTTCGGGTCTGCACCGATGAAGAGAAACAGGTGCCGTGTTTCGACGACTTCGTCCGCCTCCCCCTCGCGCCGCACGCGTACGTGCGTGAGGCCCGTCTCGTCGCCGTCCAGCGCTTGCAACGTACAACGCGTACACACGCTGACGTTCGGCAGGGACCCGATACGGTCGACCAGATACTTCGACATGCTCGCATGCAGATCGGCGCCGCGAATCAGAACCCGGATACTGCGAGCGAAATTGGCAAGAAACACGGTCGCCTGCCCGGCCGAGTTGCCGCCGCCGATCAGCACGATGTCCTGACCTCGCGCGAGCTTGGCCTCGATGGGTGACGCCCAGTAGTAAATACCGCGACCATCGAAGCGCTCGAATCCATTGACGCCCGGCTTGCGATACGCCGCACCGCTCGCCACCACCACGGTGCGAGCATTGATCTGCTGGCCGTCGAACAGCTTCAGCATGAACTGAGCGTCCTCACGTTTCACGTCGATGACCTTGCCCGGAATCGCCAGATGCGCGCCAAACTTCAGCGCCTGCTGGAACGCCCGCGCGGCCAGCGCCTGACCGGAAATGCCCGTTGGAAAGCCGAGATAGTTTTCGATCCGGGAACTCGCCCCCGCCTGCCCACCCGGCGCGCGCTGGTCGAATACGGCAACGGACAGACCCTCGGTTGCCGCATACACAGCCGCCGCGAGACCCGCTGGTCCCGCGCCGACGATCGCGACGTCGTAGACGTGAGTGCGCTCGAAGGTGGGAACGAGCCCGAGACAAGACGCGAGTTGCGCCTCGTCCGGCGCGCGCAGAACCGAACCGTTCGGACAGAAGACGAGCGGAAAGTCGGCGGCGCCTGTTGTGATATCCGCGAGCAGCGTGGCGGCCTCGGCATCGTGTCGTGCGTCGATCACGGTGGCGGGATAGGCATTGCGACGAAGGAAGCCTTGCAGTCTGACGAGCCGAGGATCGCCACCGTTGCCGACGATGATCGGACCGAGCCCCTGCTCGATCAGTCCAAGCCGTCGCAAGATCAACGCACGCATGATGTGTTCGCCTAGCTGGGCATCTGCGACGATCAGCGCTCGCAGCTTTTCCGGTTCCAGCACCAGCGTCTGGCAGTCGGTCAGGCATAACCCGTCGATCAGCGCGGGCTTGCCGGACAGTTGCGCCATTTCCGCCATGAAGTGACCGTCGTCGTGCTCTGTGACGAGCGTCTTGCGGCCAAAGCTGTCGCGCGAAAAGATACGCACGCGGCCACGCAGGAGCACGAACAGGCCAAGCGCGACACGGCCCGTCTTGAAGATGTAGTCGCCTTCGCTAAATGACATCGGCGTCGCGAACCGTTGCAGGCTCCCGATTTCCGCGGCGGACAGGCGCGGAAACATCTGATGCTGGCGGTACTCCAGCGACGAATACGGAACTTCGAGCTCCGATGGCGGGGTACCAAGCTGAACGGGGGGTTCGGGGATATGCATCGATCAACCTTTTCGGAAATACGTCAAACTGCGCTCTGCTAATGGTTACTTTCGAGCGTAGCAACGCACGACGCAAGATACTATGTGCTGCCGTTAAAAGTCCTGAAGCGCCAGACAGGCGCAACGCGCACACGATGGCTTGTGCAAGCGCGTCTTCTTACCGCGCCGTATAGGCACGATGCACGCCGTGCTTATACGCTCGCGCAATCCTGAATTGTTCTGAAGCGCCGTTATCGGCGGTTGTCACATTGCCTCTTTTCGATGATCCGAGCGCCCTATGGCCGTATCGCGCGAAGTCGCGCAAGGCCACGCCGGTTCGTGGTATGCAAAGCTGTGCGCCGGATAAGGCCTGTTAAAGATTCCTTTGTGAAAGCGAGGCGCAAACGCTCAACGCGCACCACCAAACAACTGCACGACCGTCTCACGTAGCCACCGATTGCCCGCTTCGTGGTGATACCTGGCGTGCCAATGCTGCCGCACGGCAAAGCCGTCTACAGGAAACGGACATGGATGAACGGACAGGTCATTGACCTGAGCGAGCGTCTGACCGATGTGTCGCGGCAGCGTAGCAATCAGGTCGGTCGTCCGGATGATGGCACCGAGCCCCAGGAATCCCGGCAACTCCAGCACGACGTCCCGCTGAATCTGTTCTCGCAGGAGCGCCTGCTCCAGCAACTGGGCGCCCGTCCCCGCCGTAATCGCGACGTGCCCTTCTACGCGGTACTGCTTCACGCCGAACCGGGCACGCACACGAGGATGATGCGGATTCGCCAGACACACCCAGTCCTGCGTGTACAGCTGCTGCTGGTAAATGCCGCCGCCTAGCCACGGCACATGGCCGATCGCCAGATCGGCCTCGCCGGATTCGAGCGCCCGCTCCGTGTTGCCATCTATCGTTGCGGCCTCCAGACGAATGCCGGGCGCCTGTGCGCGTATGTGCGCCAGCATGCGGGGAAGCAGCGTGACGTGACTCGCATCCGTCATGCAAATGCGAAAGCGGCGTTTTGCGGTAGCGGGATCGAAGGCGATTTCCCACGCCGCGAAGCGCCGCAGCGACTCGAGAATCTCGCGGCACGGCCCGATCAGCGCGTCCGCCTGCGGCGTCGGCGCCATGCCGCCGGGTGTGCGGATGAACAGCGGATCCTGCAGGAATTCACGCAGCCGCCCCAGCCAGATGCTGACGGTCGGCTGGCTTTGTCCAAGTTGCTCCGCCACGCGGGTCACGCTGCGCACGTCATAGAGCAGGTCGAAAAGCTGCAACAGCTTCAGATCGGGCAGTTCGGTCGGGATCATCGCCATTATTACGTTACGCAATGAGGTCATTGTAGTCATTGCATTGCCATCATGAACGGCGACTTCTATCGTGGCGTCAACCCATCGACTTTGCATGGGGCCAGGGTAGGCGCAAAAGCGCTCACCTTGACCGACTGGAGACGCCAATGAAGATCGCAATTCTGGGGGCTGGTGCGCTGGGCTGCGCTATCGGTTCTACACTGACTCAAGGTGGCCACGAGACCTGGCTGATCGACCGGTCGGCTGCGCACGTCGAGGCGATGCGCCGCGATGGCCTGCGTGTCGACGATGCCGACGGTTCGCACCGCGTCGCCGTCCGCGCGGCGACGCACGCCGCGGAAGTCGGCGCGGTGGATCTGGTTATTGTGCTGGTCAAGTCGTTTCACACGGATTCGGCGATGCGCGGCGCGCTCGATCTCATCGGACCCGGCACCCTCGTGTTGTCGTTGCAGAACGGCCTCGGCCACGAAGACGTGCTAAGCGACGTCGTGGGCCGTGAACGTGTGCTCGCCGGCAAAACCTATGTTGGCGGGGTGCTGCGGGCGCCAGGCCATATCCAGCGCGGCGTGAGCGGCAAATTCACCTACATCGGCGAGCTGGATGGCCAGCTCACCGAGCGGGTGCAGGCAATCGCCGCTGCGTTCAATGCGGCGGGCCTCGCGACCACGGTTAGCGACAACATCGTCGGCACGATGTGGGACAAGTTGCTAATCAATGTCGCGACGGGCGCGCTGACGGGCATCACGCGTCTCACCTACGGGCAACTCTACGAAGAACCCGTTCTCAAGGCGACCGCGCTGGCAGCCGTGGCCGAGGCGATGGCGGCTGCGCAGGCAGCCGGCGTCAGTCTGTCGATGACCAATGCGGAACAGGCCTGGACACTCGCATCCGAAGGACTCTCGCCCGCGTTCAAGACTTCGATGCTGCAGAGCCTCGAGAAAGGGTCCGTCACGGAGATCGACTTCATCAACGGGGCGGTCGTGCGCTGGGGCGAACGGCTGGGTGTCCCGACGCCCGTCAACTCGACGCTCGTCGCATGCATCAAGGGCATCGAGCGCGCGATGGCCGACCGGCAACGCGAAGGAGCGGCGGCATGAGCGGCACAAGAGCGTATCTGGAGCACATCGCGATCTGGGTGAAGGACATCCACTGGCACGTCCGTTTCTTCGAAGAGGTCCTTGGCATGACCATGCGCGAGGTCGACGGCACCCGCGAGGCGCCGCGCCAGTACTGGACGCTCGGCGGTCTGCAATTCATCCACGATCCACGTTATGACGGTCCGGAAGGACGGCTCGCGCATCTGGGCGTGATGTGCGAAGACCTCGAAGCCGCGATCGCTGCCGCGCAGCCTTTCGGCGTCAGCGAAATGCCGCAGGGGCGCAACTGGCTGCGCCTGCCGGACGGCCTCGCGGTCGAACTGATTCAGGCGAAGCCCGCCGCATGCGTCGCGCAGGCGCTGGCAATCAATCCACGCGCGGAGGCGTGACCATGACGAACATTGAGAAATACTGGGACGACGCCCGCGAAGGCGACGAATGCGTGAGTCCGACCTACACGGTCACGAAAGAACGCATCCTGGCGTACGCCGACCTCACGGGCGATCACACGCCGGTGCACGTCGACGAGGAATACGCGAACGCCAGCCACTTCGGCTCGATCGTCGCGCACGGTCTGTTCGGTCTGTCGATTGCAGATGGTCTCAAGACGCAGAGCGAATACCGCTTCCTGCCCGGCATGTCGCTCGGCTGGACATGGGACTTCCTGCTGCCGATCAAGGTCAATGACGTACTGCACGTGAAGTTCCGCGTGGGCGCGATGCGTGCGAGCAAGAGCCGTCCGGACTGGGGCATTGTGGTGCTGCCGTCCGATCTGATCAATCAGGACGGCCAGGTCGTCCAGCGCGGCGAACACCGCCTGATGGTCCCGCGCCGTCCGGGAGCGTACTGATGCAAGCCCGTCCACTCGAAGGTATTCGCGTCGTCGACTACAGCCACTTTCTCGCCGGCCCTTATGTGGGGCGGTGTCTCGCGGCACTCGGCGCTGAAGTCATCAAGGTCGAGCGTCCCGGCAGCGGGGACGCCGGGCGCCAGCACGCCACCGTGCTCGACGACCAGCAAAGCGCCTACTTCCTGCAACTGAACATGGGCAAGCGCGGCGTGAGCGTCAACATGAAAGATCCACGCGGCAAGGACTTCATGCAGCGTCTGTGCGACTCGGCGGACGTATTCATCGAAAACTACCGCCCGGGCGCGCTCGACAAACTCGGCCTCGGATACGAAGCGCTCTCGGCGCGCAACCCGCGCCTCGTGTATTGCTCGATTTCGGCGTACGGACATACTGGGCCGGATGCGCATCGAGCGGGCTTCGGCCTGATCGCCGAAGCGAAGAGCGGCATCATGCAGATGATCGGCGAGCCCGGTTCTCCGCCGCCGCTGATGCGCATCTCGCTCGGCGACATGTACACGGGCATTCACGCGGTGGCAGCGGTCAATGCCGCGTTGTTGGGCCGCGAGAAGAGCGGCCGCGGCCAGCACATCGACATGGCGCTTTACGACACCCTCGTGTCAATGCACGAGTACGCGGTGCAGTGCTACACGACGCAAGGCGTCGTGCCCGAACAGACGGGTCACGACATGCCGACGTCGACGCTCTATGGCGTATTCCGTGCCGCCGACGGCGATCTCGTCATCGCAGCGCAGGTAGACGACGCGTGGAAGCGGTTCGCCGCGCTCGTCGAGGCACAGGGCGGGCCGGCAGGCTTTGGCAGCGACGCGCGATTCCACACGCTCGGCGGGCGCAACGCCAATCGCGTGGAGATTCTCTCGGTGGTGCAGCCGTGGGTTGCCGCGCGGCCGGTCGCGCAGGTGCTCGAGCTGCTGGACAGCGTCGACGTGCCTTGCGCGAAGGTGCAGCGCATCGACGAAGTGCTCGCCGACCCGCAGATCATCGCGCGCGGCATGGTGGTTGAACAGCAGCATCCTCGCTTCGGCACTCTGCGCCTGCCGAACCTTCCATTCCGGTTTTCCGGTTGCGACACGACGATTCGCCAGGTCGGGCCCGACCTCGGGCAGCACAACGCGGAAGTGGCGCAATCGCTGGGCTTCGGAGCTGCCGAGATCGATGCGATGCAGACCGACGGCGTTCTTTTTTCCAGATGAGGACACGATGACGGACCAGTATGCGGTGATCGGCAATCCGATCGGACACACCAAATCTCCGCTGATTCACGGCCTGTTTGCCGAGCAGACGCAGCAGGACATCGCGTATACAGCCATCGAAGGGCCGCTCGAACCCGAGCAGGCTTTTGCCGAGACGGTGCGCGCGTTCGCCCTCGCGGGCGGCAAGGGAATGAACGTCACCGCGCCCTTCAAGCTCAAGGCCTTTGCAATGGCCGATGAACGCAGCGAGAGAGCGGAGCTCGCTGGCGCTGTCAACGCGATGAAGTTCGAGCGCGGCCGCATCATTGCCGAGAATTTCGACGGCATCGGGCTCGTGCGTGACATCGAAGTCAATCTCGCCCTGCCGATGGCGGGCAAGCGGGTGCTGCTGCTCGGCGCGGGCGGCGCTGCGCGCGGCGCTTTGCTGCCTTTTCTGGCGGCACGGCCAGAAAGCCTCGTCATTGCCAATCGCGATGTCGCAAAGGCCAGCGATCTCGCGGCGCAGGTCGGCGCGCATGGCGCTCTTCACGCCTGCGGATATCGCGATCTGCAAGCACTGGGGCGCTTCGACCTGGTCGTGAATGCGACGTCGGCGAGCCTCACGGGCGACCTGCCGCCCGTTCCTCCCAGTGTCTTCAGTCCTGACGGCGCCGCCTATGAACTTGCCTATGGGAAACGTTTGACGCCATTCCTGCGGCTTGCACGCAACGCGGGTGTGTTCACCATCGCGGATGGCGTGGGCATGCTGGTCGAACAGGCGGCGGAAGCCTTCGACTGGTGGCGCGGCGTTCGGCCTTCAACGCGGGCGGTGATCGAGCGTCTCACGGTGCCGCTCGAATGACTTCGCGATGGAGTGACAAATGAAGAAAGTCCTCATGCTTCACGGCATCAATCACAACATGTTCGGCAAGCGCGACCCGGTGCAGTACGGGACGATCACGCTGTCCGAAATAGACAACCGCTTGCAGGCTCTGGCTGCCGAGCTTGGCGTGCAGGTGGAATCGTTTCAGACGAACAGCGAAGGAGCGATGTGCGAGCGCATTCACCAGGCCTTCGAAGAGCATTGCGATGCCGTGCTTATCAACGCCGGAGCCTGGACACACTACAGCTACGGCATACGCGATGCGCTGGCAATTCTCACCTGCCCGGTCGTGGAGCTGCACATGTCCAATGTTCACGCGCGGGAGGCGTTTCGGCACCACTCCGTTTTCTCGGAGGTCGTCGTTGGCCAGATTTGCGGCTTTGGTGTAGAGAGCTATCTGCTGGCCTTACGGGCCGCTGTCGCGCAGATCGGTTGCAGTTAGCAGCCGGCAGGGGCGCTGAGAGGAGGTGATGACCTGGTGTTGACGCGTCTCGTCCATCTTCGTCAAGCGCTTGTGCTTCTTTATTCGTTAGCCGCGCTCCATTTTCTCCCGCGTTGACGAGGTCGTCGATCTCCCGCAAATCGAGCGACAGCCCTTGCGGCTGAAACAAACACGAAAAATTGCGTCGAGGGCGGCAGCGCATGCCGATACCTATCATCGGTACTTCCGATATTCACACACGCCTGCCCCGTCCCTAGAATCTCTTCACCGTGGCCTTCTTCGCGGTTGCGCGCCGACCGGGAAGAAGCCGCCCGCTCACAAGCTGCCTTCGCAGCAACGAGCGCGTCTGCGCTTTACATGCGCGAGACCGCAATGCTCGCGTTTCGTCTTGGAGACTACGTACCGATCGACTATATACACAGTACAGACCCGGACTCGCAGTGTCGTCCTCGCCTCGTAGCGTGAGTCCGGACGTATGAGTATTCGCCGGCGCACCCATTCGCGAGGATCGACCTGCAATATCTGTGCGATCAGTGTCCGGATTCGAACGCTCCATAGACGGAGGCACGCTCACCATGCCCTTGCTTTGCGATATCTGCCATACCCGACCCGCCGTGGCCCGTGTAAGTGTCGTGCAAAACGGCGAACGCAAGACGATGTCGATATGCGACTACGACTACCGTCAATTGATGCGCCATCAGAGCATGGTGAACCCATTCGACTCGTTGCTGGGCGGGGGCTCGGGCCTGTCGCGCTTCTTCGGCGGCTTTGATGATGGTGACGGCGACGAAACGGGCCTTGCCGCCGAAGTCCCACGCGAATCGGTCGATGCAACCGACGCCTTCAGTGAACAGACGTTGGAGCTGCTACAACGAGCCGCCGAAAAAGCGCACGAACTGCGCCGGAAAGAACTCGATACCGAGCATCTGCTCTACGTGCTCGCTGATACCGACGTCGTCGCCGCGCTGTTGAAAGAACTGAAGTTGTCGCCGCAAGACATCAAGGGATACATCGACGAGCACGCGCAGACGGGAACGGCCGAACCCGACACGCCGCTCGACAGGATGACGATTTCCCCACGCCTGAAGAAGGCATTTCAACACGCGTTTCAGGCGTCGCGCGATCTCGGGCATTCGTACGTCGGCCCCGAACATCTGCTGATCGGTCTCGCGGCCGTGCCCGACAGCATTGCAGGCACCTTGCTCAAGAAGTATGGCGTCACGCCTGAGGCATTGCGGCAGAAAGTCGTGAAGGTCGTCGGCAAGGGTGCTGAGGACGGCCGTGTCGATATGCCGACGGGCACGCCGAATCTGGACAAGTTCGGACGCGACCTGACGGCAATGGCACGCCAGGGCAAGCTCGACCCAGTGCTGGGACGCGCACAGGAAATCGAAAGCACCATCGAGGTGCTCGCACGCCGGAAGAAGAACAACCCCGTGCTGATCGGCGAGCCGGGCGTCGGCAAGACGGCGATCGTCGAGGGCCTTGCACAGCGAATCGTAAATGGCGATGTGCCCGAGGTGCTTCGCGGCAAGCGGCTGGTTGAAGTGAACATCAATTCGATGGTGGCAGGCGCCAAATATCGCGGTGAATTCGAGGAGCGCGCAAAGCAGATGATCGATGAGGTCACTGCGAAACAGGACGAACTGATCCTGTTCATCGACGAGCTGCATACGATCGTCGGTGCGGGCCAGGGCGGCGGCGAAGGCGGACTCGACATCGCAAACGTGCTCAAGCCCGCGCTCGCACGGGGAGAACTGAGCCTGATCGGCGCAACGACGCTGAACGAATACCAGAAGCACATCGAAAAGGACGCCGCGCTCGAACGGCGTTTCCAGCCCGTACTGGTACCGGAGCCGACTGTCGAGCAGACCATCGTCATCCTGCGCGGGCTGCGCGACAAGCTCGAAGCGCACCATCAGGTAACGTTTGCCGATGATGCATTCGTCGCCGCTGCCGAATTGTCCGATCGCTACATCACGTCACGCTTCCTTCCCGACAAGGCCATCGATCTGATCGACCAGGCCGCCGCACGCGTGCGCATCGGCGCGACTTCGCGGCCTGCCGGCATTCAGGAACTCGAAGCCGAGATTGCGCAACTCAAGCGCGAGCAGGATTACGCGTCGTCGCGCAAGCGCTTCGACGAGGCGAAAGGCTTCGAGGATCGCATCAACGACAAACAGAAGGCGCTCGATGAGCAGACCGAGGCGTGGCAACGCAAAACCGGTTCCGAGACGCTGGAGGTGACCGTCGAAGCGATCGCGGAGGTCGTCTCGCGCCTCACGGGCATTCCTGTGTCCGATCTGACGCAGGAAGAGCGCCAGAAGCTGCTCAAGATGGAAGAGACGCTGCGTGAAAGAGTCGTGGGACAAGACGATGCCGTCATCGCAGTAAGCGATGCGGTGCGCATGTCGCGCGCGGGGCTCGGTCAGACGCACAAGCCAATCGCGACCTTTCTGTTTCTCGGACCGACGGGCGTCGGGAAGACGGAACTGGCGAAAGCGCTGGCCGAAACCGTATTTGGCGATGAACAGGCGGTGATCCGCATCGACATGTCCGAATACATGGAGCGTCATGCAGTGGCACGGCTCATCGGCGCGCCGCCCGGCTATGTCGGCTACGACGAAGGCGGTCAGCTCACCGAGCGCGTGCGGCGTCGCCCGTACAGTGTGATCCTGCTCGATGAAATCGAGAAAGCGCATCCGGACGTGAACAACGTGTTGCTGCAGGTCTTTGACGACGGACGCCTGACGGATGGAAAAGGCCGTGTCGTGGACTTCAGCAATACGATCATCATCGCGACCAGTAACCTGGGTGCGTCGATCATCATGGAAAACCTGGAGCGGCCCGAAGCCGCTCGCATGACCGAAAAGGCCTTGCGCGACGAATTGATGACGGTGCTAAAGGGCCACTTCCGCCCCGAATTCCTGAATCGTCTCGACGAAATCATCGTCTTTCACTCGCTGTCGCGCGAGAACATCCGCTCGATCGTTCAGATCCAGATCGACCGCGTCATACGCACTGCTGCAGCGCAAGGCATCACGCTCAGGCTCGACGATTCAGTCATCGAGCATCTGGTCGAAGCGGGTTACCAGCCTGAGTTCGGCGCTCGCGAACTGAAACGGCAGATTCGACAGGAAATAGAAAGAAAGCTCGCGAAGGAAATGCTCGGCGATGCACTCAGATCCGGTGACACGGCCGACGTCACTTATGACAAGAACAGCGGTGAGGTCAAATTCAACAAGGTCGCATCGGCATCGAAACCGGCAAAGGACAAGCCGAAAGCAGGCAACGGGCACGATGCGCAGCCCGATGGCGACGCGGAGATACCGCCCGCAGATTCCGCATCCGGCAAGGGACGCAAGAAGCGTGGAGCGACCGGGTCCGGTAAGGAAAGCAGGTGAATCACATGCACTTTCCTCTCAGATGATGTACCTGGCGTCGGACTCATTTCACCAAACGCCGCCCTTACCCGTTTTTCCCACCCGTTATATACGAGAGGCATCGGTTGTGCGCTCCTGACAAGAGCGCACGACTCGTTGACATCGCATTAAGTTAGACATCCGTATCACAGGAAGAAACTGACTCACCGCTTACTGGTTTTATTTGTACATTTTTCATCCAGAGATACTCACGGAGTGCGAGATGACGACACGACGCGAAGTGCCAGGCATTCGGCCTTATGACGGCCCCGCTGGCGGATGGGGCGCGCTCCGCGCGACAGCTCAGGCCGTCCGCCAGCAGATGGAGAGCATCACCGCGCCGATTACGCTGATGCGCACCAACCAGCCGGATGGCTTCGACTGTCCCGGCTGTGCGTGGCCCGACAAGGAACATCGCTCCACATTCCAGTTCTGCGAGAACGGCGCGAAGGCTGTCACCTGGGAAGCGACGAGCAAGCGGGTTCCTCCCGAATTCTTCGCCAGCAACACCGTCACGTCTCTGCTGCAAAAGTCGGACTACGAGCTGGAAGACATGGGCCGCCTCACCCATCCACTCGTCTACGATCGGGCAACGGACACCTATCGTGCGGTCGAATGGGAAGACGCTTTTGCGCGCATCGGTGAAATCCTGCGCGCCCTTTCGCCGGACCAGGTCGAGTTCTACACCTCGGGCCGCGCGTCGAATGAAGCTGCATACCTGTACCAGCTATTCGCGCGCGAGTACGGCACAAACAATTTCCCTGATTGCTCGAACATGTGTCATGAGCCGACCAGCGTCGGCTTGCCTCGATCAATCGGTATCGGCAAGGGCACCGTTTCGCTGGAAGATTTCGACTCGGCCGAACTCATCATCTCGATCGGCCACAATCCCGGCACGAATCACCCGCGCATGATGGGCACGCTGCATGAAGCGTCGCGGCGCAATGTGCCGATCATCGTCTTCAATCCGCTACGTGAGCGCGCACTCGAACGGTTCGCCGACCCGCAGAACTTCATCGAAATGGCGACTTATGCGTCGACCCGTATTGCGTCGACCTACTTTCAGGTCGACGCGGGCGGTGACGCGGCTGCGCTCAAGGGCGTCATGAAAGCATTGCTTCAGATGGAAGCGGAGCAAGGCAATGTGCTCGACCGTGAATTCATCGCCGCGCACACCGAAGGTTTCGACGCGTTCGCCGCCGATCTGGAAGCGACGTCGTGGGACGACATCGAAAAGGCGAGCGGCCTCACACGCCCGGACCTCGAGGAGGTTGCCCTCGCCTACGCGAAGTCCAATGCGACCATCGTGACGTACGGGATGGGCATCACACAGCACAACAAGGGCACCGCCAATGTCCGTCTGATTGCCGACCTGTTATTGCTGCGCGGCAACTTCGGCAAGCCCGGGGCGGGCATCTGTCCGCTTCGCGGGCATTCGAACGTGCAGGGAAACCGTACCGTCGGCATCACTGAAAAGCCATCCAGCGAGTTTCTCAAGCTGATTGAACAGACGTGCGGCTTCACGCCCCCTTCGGAACACGGGCATGATGCCGTCCAGGCAATGCAGGCGATGATCGACGGCAAGGCGAAGGCGCTGCTGTGTCTGGGCGGAAACTTCGCAGTCGCGTTGCCAGATCCGGAACTGTCCTTCCCCGCGATGGCGGGGCTCGACCTGGCCGTTCATATCGGCACAAAGCTCAATCGCTCGCATTTGCTGGTGTCGAAGCAAACCTACCTGTTCCCTTGCCTCGGCCGTACCGAACTCGACATGCAGACGGGAGGCCAGCAGTCGGTGACGGTGGAAGACTCGATGTCCATGGTTCACGCATCGGCTGGCAAGCTCACCCCGGCGTCGGAACATCTGCGCTCGGAGCCCGCCATCGTCGCCGGTATGGCTCGCGCGACGCTACCCAACAGCAAGGTAGCGTGGACGGAACTCATTGCCGATTACGACAAGATCCGTGACCTGATCGAGCGGACCGTCCCAGGCTTCGAAGCGTTCAACGAACGCATCCGGCATCCCGGCGGATTTCGCCTCCCGCTTCCGCCAACCGAGCGGCAGTGGCCCACGCCGTCCGGAAAGGCGATCTTCTCCGTCTATGACGGCGTCAAGGAAGACGCGGACGTGCTCGGCGCAGAGCATGTACTGCGCCTCATCACGATACGCAGCCACGACCAGTACAACACCACCATCTACGCGATGGACGACCGCTATCGCGGCGTATTCGGCCGGCGTGACGTGCTGTTCATGAACGAAGCCGACCTCGAGGAACACGGGCTGGAACATGGCGACCTGGTGGACATCGAAACGATCGTCTCCGGCAGACAGTTGCGCATGAAGAACCTCACTGCGATCGTGTATGCCATTGCAAAGGGCTCGGTGGCCGCGTACTACCCGGAAGCCAACGTTCTGGTCCCGCTCGACTACATCGACAAGGAGAGCGGCACGCCTTCGTATAAATCCGTGCCCGTCAAGGTCACGCGCGCGGCTGCGCCCTGATGCTGCCGGCGGTCTGCGCGCACGGGGCTTGCTGGCACACGGCAGGCCGTGCCGCATTCGATCAGCGCGAGTCTGTCGGCGGATGTCGTCATTAACGGGAGCTATTGACCGATCATGGAAATCTTCGACGCCTTTCATCTCGCCAGGATGCAGTTTGCGTTCACGGTATCGTTTCATATCGTCTTTCCCGCAATCAGCATCGGCATGGCCAGCTTTCTTGCCGTACTCGAATGGCGCTGGCTGCTGACGGGCGATACGGCATACAAGGACATGTTCCTGTTCTGGTCGAAGATCTTCGCGGTCGGATTCGGCATGGGCGTCGTTTCGGGCGTGGTCATGGCCTATGAGTTCGGCACCAACTGGAGCGGCTTTTCCAGCATCGCCGGGAATATCACCGGGCCGCTTCTCACCTATGAGGTATTGACGGCGTTTTTTCTGGAAGCAGGCTTCCTTGGCGTGATGCTGTTCGGCTGGCATCGCGTGAGTCCGCGCGCGCATTTCTTCGCGACGTTGATGGTCGCAATCGGCACGCTGATTTCGACGTTCTGGATTCTCGCGTCGAATAGCTTCATGCAAACGCCGCAAGGATATGCAATCGAAAACGGCCGTATTGTCCCCGTCGACTGGTTCAAGGTGATCTTCAATCCGTCATTCCCATATCGCCTCGCGCATATGACGATTGCCGCCTTCATCGTGGCCGGTTTCATCGTCGCGGCGTGCGGCGCGTGGCACTTGCTGCACGGTCGACGCGACAAGCCTGTCATACGCAGCTTTTCGATGGCATTGTGGATATTGCTCCTGCTGACACCGACCCAGATCCTGGTGGGGGACGCGCATGGTCTCAATACACGCAAGTACCAGCCCGCGAAAATCGCCGCGATCGAAGGGTTATGGGAAACGGAGAAAGGCGGCACCCCCCTGAATCTGGTCGGTCTGCCCGACATGGACGCCGAAGTAACGCGATACGCCATTCAGATCCCGCACCTGGGCAGCCTGATTCTGACGCATAGCTGGAATGGCGAAATTCGCGGCCTCAAAGAGTTCCCGCCTCAGGATCGGCCTTACTCACCCATCATTTTCTGGACGTTCAGGCTGATGGCGGGTCTCGGCATGCTGATGCTGCTGACGGCGCTGGTCGGTCTGCTGCTGAGAATACGCGGCCAGTTGTACGAGACGCGCTGGTTTCAGCGCTTCGTATTCTGCATGGGACCGTCGGGCATCGTGGCGCTGCTGGCCGGCTGGATCACCACTGAAGTCGGCCGTCAGCCGTGGACCGTCTACGGCGTATTGCGCACGGCGGATTCTCTGTCGCCTGTCGATGCGCAGCAGGCGGGCGTGTCCCTGCTCATCTTCGTGCTGGTGTATTTCCTGGTGTTCGGCGTCGGCATCTATTACATGCTGATGCTGATGAAGCGTGGTCCTGACGAACACACCGAGCGCCGCGATCAACGCAGGCATCCCGTATTGCACAACCGCGCTCTCGAAGCGCTGAGAGAAGAATGAGCCATGCAAATCGACCTTCCTGTCATCTGGGCCGCGATCATCGCGCTGGGCGTGTTCATCTATGTGATGCTCGACGGCTTCGATCTCGGCATCGGCCTTCTGTTTCCATTCTTCGAAGCAAAAAACGACCGGCAAGTGATGCTCAATACCGTCGCCCCCGTCTGGGACGGCAATGAAACGTTTCTCGTGCTCGGCGGTGCGGGCCTGTACGGTGCGTTTCCGGTTGTCTATTCGACGCTGCTGCCCGCCAACTATCTGCCGTTGATCCTGATGGTCGTGGGTCTGATCTTTCGCGGCGCGGCGTTCGAACTGCGTGGAAAAGCGACCCGAACGCAGCATGCGTGGGACCTCGCGTTCATCTGCGGCTCGGGGCTCGCCGCGCTCTGCCAGGGCATCGTATTGGGATCGCTGTTGCAAGGGATCAAAATCGCCGACGGACGTTTCGTCGGCGGTCCGTTCGACTGGCTCTCGCCTTTCAGCCTGTTCTGCGGAATCGGCGTGCTCATCACGTATGCGACGCTCGGCTGCGGATGGCTGATCCTGAAGACGGAAGGCGAGCTGCAACGCAATATGCGTCTGTTGATGAGACCGCTCGTGTGCGTGCTGCTCGGCGCGATTACCATCGTGAGCCTGTGGACAGTCATTGGCCTGCCTGCCGTTGCGCATCGCTGGTTCGGCAGCGGCAACCTCGGCTGGTTCCTTCCGGTTCCGGTTCTGGTGATCGCGTGCGTGTGGGGAATCTTCCGTTCAGTCCGCTTGCAGTACGAGGCCATGCCGTTCATTCTCACGCTGGCAATCTGCTTCCTCGGTTACAGCGGCTTGCTGATCAGCATCTGGCCAAACATCGTGCCGCCCTCGCTGTCGATCTGGGAGGCATCGTCGAGCCGCTCGAGCCAGATGTTTACACTCGTCGGCACCGTCATCATTCTGCCCATTATCCTTGTGTACAACGCGATGCAATATCGTGTGTTTCGGGGCAAAGTGCGCGAGGGCGATCCGGGCTATCACTAGACTGCATCGCGATTCGCAAGGACATGAACGGGCATGGCCTTCTGCCCGCAGACGTCATGTCGTCGTTCGCGGCAGATCCACATTCATACAAAAGAAGAGCACGCCATGATTTTGCGGCCGAGACAAAACTGGTTCAGCTTGTTGTTCGTCTGGAACGGTTCTGTATTGCAATCGATTATTCCCCAGCTGTTGTTCATGGCGATCGTCAGCAGTCTGGCCGTCGTCACACAAGGCCGCGTCTTTGGTGAAAAGATCCCGCTCAATACAACGCCTTTCACACTGTTCGGACTCACACTTGCGATCTTCCTTGCATTCCGCAATACGGCGAGCTATCAGCGATTCGACGAGGCACGACGGCTCTGGGGCAATTTACTGATTTCGGCTCGCGACCTCACCTCACAGCTGCAATGTTATGCGCCCGGGAGCGAAGCAAGGCTTTCCATCGCGCGTACTCTGATTGCCTTCGTCTACGCACTCAAGCATCAATTGCGCGGCACAGATCCCGACATCGATCTCACTCGACTGCTCGGAACCGACCGAGCCAGTCGGCTGCGGGAGATCTGCTACCGGCCTGTTGCCTTGCTTAACGAGGTCCGTCGCCAACTCGCCGACCTGCAAAGTCGAGGATCTATTTCGGATACGAAGCTCTGGATGCTGAATGAGCAGGTCAACGAACTCGAAAAGTGCGTGGGTGGATGCGAGCGCATTGCGTCCACACCCATTCCGTTTGCCTACAACGTGTTGCTGCATCGTACCGTCTACACATATTGCGTTTTGCTGCCGTTCGGCCTGGTCGACTCTGCAGAATTCTTCACGCCACTGCTTTGCGTGTTCATTTCGTACACGCTGATCGCGCTCGAAGCGATCGCCAGTGAAGTTGCCGATCCGTTCAGCGTTGCGCCCAACGCGCTCGCTCTCGACCTCATGACGCGCAACATTGAACGGTCGATTCTCGAACTGTGTGGATGCGAACTGCCGGATGAGGTCGTCGCGGTACGTCCCTATCAGTTCACGTGAATCTGGGCCAATGCACCACAGACAGCGTTGGACGGCACGCGATGCCATCCGGGCATGCAGCCTGATCAATTGCCGCACCAGGCTGATCGGCAAGCATTCGTAAAAGCAGTACGGGCGGCTGACGAAATCACAAGCCATCTCCGCGTTAGGCCGCGCAAGCGGCCGCCAGCTTGCCGATCGCGATCACCGCCTGCTCGATTTCGCTCGTCCACGGGCTGCTGTAGTTGAGGCGGATAAAGTTCTTATACGTCGCGTCAGACACGGAAAACATATAGCCAGGTCCGATGGTGATGCCTTCATCGAGCGCGAGATTGTAGAGTCGCATCGCGTCGACCTTGGGCGGCAGTTCGATCCACAGCACATATCCGCCTGCGGGATTCGACATGCGCGTGCCCGGCGGAAAGAAACGCGACACAACTACTTTCATCAGACTGGCCTGTTGGGCATACGCCTTTCGTACCCTGCGCAGATGATGTTCGTAGCCGTCGCGTTCGAGGTATTCGGCGATCGCCTGCTGGGGGATCGTCGGGGACGTCAACGTATTCAGGAACTTGAGCTTTTCGACCTGATCGCGGTAGCGTCCCGGCAACGCCCAGCCAATCCGGTAGGCGGCCGTGAGGCTTTTCGAAAACGATGAGCAATGCAGTACCAGGCCCTTCCTGTCGTAAGACTTCAAGGTGCTCGGATGTGAGTTGCCAAAGTACAGCTCGTTATAGACGCCGTTCTCGATGACAGGGATGTCCCGTCTGGTTGCGAATTCGACGAGTTTGCGCTTGCGTTCGTCAGGCATCTGAAACCCCAGCGGGTTCTGAAAGTTCGGCATGACCATGCACGCAGCGACAGACTGAGAGTCAGCAATAGCATCCAGCGCGTCGATATCGATGCCGTATTCGGGGTGCGTCGACACCTCGATCGCCTTCATGCCCAAACGTTCGATCGCGTGGAGCATCGCGTAAAACGTCGGCGACTCGACTGCGATCACGTCGCCGGGCTTCGCAACAGCCTGAAGGCAGAGGTTGATCGCCTCGGTCGCGCCAACCGTGATGATGACCTCGTTCGGATCGACGGCCATGCCGTTCTCGAGATAGCGGCGTGCGATCTGGCGCACGAGATTCGGATTGCCCGGCGGCAATGCATCTGTTACGCCCCAGCGGGACTTGCCCCTTCCGATGTCATACGCGTATCGGTTGATTCGTTCGAACGGAAACATACAGGGGTCGGGGTACGGCGAGCCAAGCGGCAGCGCATCGTCTACGCCGATCGAGCGCAGGGTGGAGAGCACGAGGCGGCTGACGTCGACGGGCGACGAAATCGGGATCGGTCTCGACGGGCGAAGATCGAGCGCCTGCCGTGCTTCGTCACCCTCACGGAAATTCGCGAAGTAGCCCGACTGCGGCCGGCTCGTCAGCAAGCCGCGGCTCTCAAGCAACAAATACGCCCGAATGACGGTAGAGATGCTGATCCGGTGCTGCTGACTCGTCTGACGCACCGATGGCAAGCGCTCCCCGTGACGGTAGACGCCCTGACGGATCAACCGCTCGATGTCGTCTGCGAGCTTTTCGTAGATATTCATCAGACGTGTTCCTGACGCTGTACCGGTCGGACGGACAACACAGTCCGATCTTCCCAAGAACGGCCACTGGCCTGGTTTTGGGCGGTATCGAGATGCTAGCAAAACTGTACTGATTCACCGGCCCCGGATTTGTGCCCACTGCGATAGACAGACTGGCCTTACGCTTTGCCTCATCGCGCATCGTTGAGCGTTCGACAGCGATGCTGACCAGTACGTCACTTCAGGAGGCGCAGCATGAACGGGACATCAGCGAAGGAATCAGCCAACGGTTACCGGCAATCACATGCAGAAACACTCGCGCTGAGTCATATCGCCCATGAGTGGCTGAAACGGCGCAACCCTTCGACGTTCGAACTACGCGCGACGGGGGCGAAGGCCGGGTGGGCGCCATGAATCTGCTGGAAACCATGCGCATTTATGCCAGAGTGGTTGAGCGCGGCAGCATGTCGAGCGCGGCACGAGACCTCAATATGGGACAACCTGCCGTCAGTGAACGCATCGAGCGGCTCGAGAAGTATCTCGGCTGCCGCCTGCTGCTGCGCAGCGCACGTGCATTCAACTGCACGCCGGAAGGCCTGGCTTTCTATGAGCGCAGCAAGAAGATCCTGTGCTCAGTCGAACAGGCCATCGCTGAAATCTCGAACGACGAGCGGGACCTCAGCGGCAGCATACGCATCGCGGCGCCTCACTGCTTTGGCGAGACGGTCGTGCCGGAGGCGTTGAAGTTCATCCGTGCAACCTATCCTCAACTGGACCTGGATCTCGTGCTGAATGACCGGGTGGTCGATCTCGTGACGGAAGGCGTCGATATCTCGTTTCGCCTGGGGCAACTTGGAGAAGGTGCATTCATTGCCTGCAGACTCGGAAAGATTGATCGTGTGCTTGTGGCAGCACCCGAATATCTGGAACGATGCGGTCCGATCCGCGAGCCGGACGACCTGAACAGGCATCCGTTCATTCGGGTGCAATGCATGTTTGGCTCGGACCAATTGCCGCTCAAACATATCGACAGCGTGGTGGAGAGTGCGCCCATTCAGTCGGCAATCAAGACAAGCCATTGGCGACCTATGTACGAATTGATTCTCGCGGGCGTCGGCATAGGCGTAATCGAAGAGCACGCGTGCGCCGCCGCACTCGCCGACCGAAAGCTGACGCGGCTCTTGCCCGAATTCAATGTGCCGCCGTTCGATCTGCATCTCCTGTTTCAGGCGCAGCGCCCCATTCCGTCCCGGGTCCGGATGATCGTCGCGCTGCTAAAAAAGTGTACGCCGGACATCCTCGGTCGGGTGGGCCGCGACGCGGGTGAAACAGCGCGTCGAATCGAAGCGCTGCTCGACGAGAGCTGAACTCCGGCTCGTACTGTCGCGGCTTGACGAGGCCGTTGGCAGCCATTGCTGCCTCACGCGGAACGGTTCGATGATCGATCGACCGGCCCGCCCTTCAACCGGCCCGCTTCCGATTGCTTAGATCGGAAGAAGTACGTCGATAAAGCACATCCTTGTCGCTCGTGCATCGCATCGCAAGCTAGCGCTGGCCTTTCTGTAATGTGACGAGAGGAAAGACACTAAAATCTCACGCGCCGAGTTCCTGAAAAGCATGACCGTTTTTATTGAGTTCAGCCAGAATGCCAGGCGTAAGTTCACTCTCCCATACATGCCCCGCGAATTGCCACTCTTGGGGATTCGCAAGATCGGTTAGTCCGGCTCCGTTGCGGACATACAGCCCAAGCGTCGGCTTCTTGAGGTTGAGGTAGAAATCGAATTCCTGCATTTCTGAAAGCTCCGTCAAACTGCTTTCGACACATCACCTTGTTAATGATGCATTGCCGCGGAAATCAGTAGATGAAACGGCAAGACGAGCAGTGCGGTACCCGTCACTCCGAGCAGCCACAACGCTGCGAACCAGAATATGCGTTTTGCGAATGTGTTATCAGCATCACGGTCTACGTTCGACACAGCATCCTCCGCAGATCGACGAACATGCATAAGCATAGGTCAGCATCCGGATACCGTGTTTCCGATAGCAGGTATCGGCGAACAAACAGGTACGGGATCGATCAAATCAATCACCCGATCCCCGCGCAGGTCCAGACCAGTTGACCGATGGATTCAAGAGCCACTTTCCCCGACGGTTTTCTCATTACGGTTCGATCGGAGCGCAACGCGTGTGGCGATGGATCGCACGTTTAAACATTAGCCGAAGCGGTCAAACAGTGGTCGATACTCATCCGGAAACGGCTCAGCCTGAATGGTCGACGGAACAGGAAGCCATCCGCGATGCGACCGGGTGGGGACGCCGATACATTGACCACCACGTTGCAGGGCAGCAGCCCCGATCGTGGGTCGTGATTCGCTCCGCCGCTGACGATAGGTTCAGGGAATCGAAGAGAAGACCGGCCATTGATGCGACTGTCGTGAACCACGAGGCTTGACAGCGCTTGCCGCCACGGCTTGCGTTTGGCGAAGGCGAACTGGCGATCGCATTCTTCCTTCGCCTACTTGCGCGAGTCGCGCCTTTGTTGCTCTTCGACCGTGAGGATAGCCTCCGGAATGGCTTCGAGCCTGGCGACGGGTATCGGCTCACCGCTTAGATCCGAAAAGCCATACGTGCCATCCGCAAGTTTCTGCAATGCGCGTTCGATGTCGCCAATTCGTTGATTGTTTGTGTTACGCAGCCCTTGGTTGACTTCTTGCTGGGCCATTGCCTGAGCCGCGTCCTCGAACTCTTCCGCTTCGTTGCCGTGCTGCTGCTGATCCATACGTTCTTGTTCTATCGCATTCTTCTCCTCGACAAGCAAGGTGCGCCGCAAATCCTCAAGACGTTTGCGCTGCTGCTCGAGAAAGTCCTTGCTCAACTCTCCAGTTTGATCTGACATGGCACGCCTCCTGTTCGACCCGACTCATTGAGTTGCCGCTTGCGCTCGACCCATAACCTCAAATGAACGGAAATGACGCCAGCGAGCAAGTGGGTCGGATCGAACCGACGACTCTCATCGCATCACGCTTTTGGTCGAGCAACTCGCAGTGCTCGTCCACATGAGTGCCTCGAACTTTGCGCGCGTTTTCAAAGCAGCGACAGGTAACGCGCCCCATCTGTACGTGGCACTCGAACGAGTGAAGTCTGCCAGGACGATGTTGCGCGAGCAGACGATTTCCTGGGCGAGGTGGGCGCAGCAGCATCTCACCGACGTGTTTCATCGATATACCGGCGTGACGTCTCGCGCACTCCGGCTTGCCGACCGAAACGTCGGTGGCTTAGTGACGTTTCGGGAAGTTCTGAGCGGAGCCGCGAACCGTCCTTCGAAGCGCAGAGATCCGACACGTCCTGCAGGAATAAGGAAGAAGTGCAAGCGGCAAGTACCTAGTCTTGATGTCATCGTGGTCGCGTCAATTCGCCGGTCAAGGTTTCGACGACCGGTTTCAGCGCGGCTGATCGAAAACTCAATCCTGGTCTTGTAATCTTCACCACGCAGACGGCGGGCACGCGGATAGCTCCGCATGTGGCGCGCACCGTCATCGATAAGTGCAAGATACAAAACCGTTATTTAGGATATCTATCTACATCAAGTTATAACCACTCATGGCCAACGTTGTTGCAAGGTGCCGGTCTGGACACACAAGCAACAGGCCTCACGACCGGGACATGCATCGCCATCCAGAGACCCCCGTCCCACAGGCACGCCTGCGGGTTTGTCGACGCCGTGAGCCGCCACGCTGTTTCTGCAGCTCAGGCTTCAGTCGCCACCTTAGGAGAAAGGATATGAAAGCCGTTGTATATCGTGGTCCAAGGCAAGTCGCCATAGAAGATGTACCCGATCCCAGGATCGAGCGCCCGAGCGACGCCATCGTCAGAATCACCAGTACCAACATCTGCGGGTCCGACCTGCACATGTATGAGGGTCGAACGGACTTCGAGCAAGGCCGCATCTTCGGTCACGAAAATCTGGGTGTGGTTCAGGAAGTAGGACCGGCGGTGGAGCGCATCAAACCCGGAGACTGGATGTGCCTGCCGTTCAACGTAAGCTGCGGCCACTGCGTCAACTGCGAGCGCGGCCTCACGGCGTTTTGCCTGAGCGCGAACCAGCCGGGAATCGCGGGCGGTGCCTTCGGCTTTGCGGACATGGGCCCATGGCCGGGCGGACAGGCCGAATATCTCCGGGTACCCTGGGCGGACTTCATGTCTTTGAAGCTGCCGCCTGACGCAGCGGAGAAGCAGACCGACTACGTGATGTGCGCCGACATCTTCCCCACCGGTTGGCACGCCACCGAACTGGCCGGCATGCGGCCGGGCGATGCGGTGGTGATCTATGGCTCGGGACCGGTGGGTCTGATGGCCGCGCACTCGGCCATGGTCAAGGGAGCGCGCAGTGTCATGGTGGTGGACTGCCATCCCGACCGGCTAAAGCTTGCACAGTCGATCGGCGCCATTGCGATCGATTATTCGAAAGAAGACCCGGTGCAACGGGTCATGGACCTGACGCACGGGATTGGCGCGGACGTGGGTTGCGAATGCGTCGGTTATCAATGCCATGATCCGGCGCCGCATCGCCATGAGAACCCCAATCTGACGATGAACAATCTGGTGTCGTCGGTCAAGTTCACGGGCGGGATCGGCGTGGTCGGCGTGTTCATTCCGGAGGACCCGGGCGCGCAGGACGAACTGGCGAAGAAGGGACAGATTGCTTTTGATTGGGGCAAGTGCTGGTTCAAAGGCCAGCACATCGCCACGGGGCAATGCAACGTCAAGGCGTACAACCGGCAGTTGCGCGATCTCATCGACGCCGGCCGCGCGGAACCATCGTTCATCGTTTCGCATGAGTTGAAACTCAGCGACGCGCCTGACGCCTATCAACACTTCGACGTGCGCGAACACGGCTGGACCAAGGTGGTCTTGCACCCCGGAAAGTAGCGAAGCGCCCCGGCGATCGTCGTGGCAAGAGGGCGGCATGTCCTCTTCCCCCTTCATCCGATCGATCGCGCATGCCGTGTAGTAGCCCACACCGGCGGCTGCGCGAAAAGTCCCATACCCCTCGCAAGAATTGGAGGCGGTCTGGACTGCAGCATGAAGGGAATCTGTCGCGAAGGCGGTCTACGTCGCGAGAAGTGGCCGCAGATACACCGCCGTGCGGCTCTCCGCCGTGCGGGCGACATCCCGTGGCGTGCCGCTCGCCACTATCGCTCCGCCCTCCGCGCCGGCTCCCGGGCCGACGTCGATCACCCAATCGCTTTGCACGGCCACCCGCATATCGTGCTCGACGAGCACGACCGTATTGCCCGAGTCGACCAGTCCCTGCAATTGCAGCATCAGCCGGTCGACGTCGGCGGGATGAAGCCCGGTAGTCGGCTCGTCAAGGATGTACAAGGTATCCCCGCGCTGCGCGCGTTGCAGTTCCGTGGCGAGCTTGATGCGCTGCGCTTCGCCGCCCGATAGCTCGGTCGCCGGCTGTCCGAGTCGCAGATAGCCGAGACCGAGGTCGCGCAGTGCGACGAGCGCGCGCATCACGCCAGCTTCGTCTTCGAAGAACCTGCATGCGGCATCCACAGTCAGGTTCAATACGTCGGCAATGTTCTTGTCCCGCCAGGTTATCTCCAGCGTCGACGTGTTGTAGCGGGTGCCGTGACAGGTCGTGCAGGGTGCATACACGCTTGGCAGAAAAAGCAGTTCGACGCTCACGAACCCTTCGCCTTCGCACGTGGCGCAACGGCCTTGCGCGACGTTGAACGAAAAGCGACCCGCGCTGTAACGACGCTTGCGCGCGCTGGGCGTGTCCGCGAAGAGTTTTCGCACGTGATCGAAAAGGCCCGTATACGTCGCGAGATTCGAACGCGGCGTGCGTCCGATCGGCTTCTGATCGACACGCACGAGCCGCCTGATCGCATCCATCCCCGCGGCGATGTGACCGCCTGTCGGTGCCGTCGTGACCGCTAGCAGCGGGTTCTGTTCGTCATCGTCCGGGCTCTCGATGGGTCTGCCGAGCCGGCTCGCGATCAGTTCCGGAAGGGCCTGGCTCACGAGGCTCGACTTGCCTGAACCCGATACGCCCGTCACCGCCGTCAGACAGCCGAGTGGAAACGCGACGTTCAGTTCGCGCAGATTGTTACGGGTGATATTGGCAAGCCGCAGCCAACCCGCCGCTTCGCGCGGTGTGCGATCGACTTGCGTTGGCACGGCGAAAAGATGACGGCGCGTCTGTGACGCTTCGATCTTCGCGAGCCCCTCGGGGCGACCGCTATACACGATGTGACCGCCCGCTTCGCCGGCTGCAGGACCGACATCGACCAGCCAGTCCGCGCGCCGCATCATCTGCAAATCATGCTCGACGACGAACAGCGAATTGCCGGCCGCCTTGAGTGCCTGAAGCGCGCCGAAGAGTGCCTCGCCGTCGGCGGGATGCAGCCCGGCCGATGGCTCATCGAGCACATACACGACGCCAAAGAGCTGCGACGACAGTTGCGTGGCCAGTCGCAAGCGTTGCAACTCGCCCGATGACAGCGTCGGCGTACTGCGATCGAGCGCGAGATACCCCAGCCCCAGGTCGATGAGCGTGTTCAGCCGTTCCAGCAACTCCGCGGCAATGCGTTGCGCGGCGAGGCGTTTCTCTTCGGACAGGTTCGGCGTACGCCGAACATCGGGAGATGCCTTGTGCGCTGAACCGCCCGAGGCAATCCGCTTGTCGACGGCGTGTTGCATCGCGCGCCTGCTGAGCACGCCACCCTGGTCTGCCGGCGTCTTGCCCTGTTCCGGCCATTCTCCGCGCGCGATCGGCTCGAGCATCCCGGCAAGCCCCGACAGCGCCAACTGCGAGAACTCGGCGATGTCGAGCCCCGCGAATGTCACCGAAAGTGCCTCCCTCTTGAGACGTTTGCCGTGGCAGTCCGGGCACTCGCTGCCGACCATGTACTGCGACACGCGCTTTTTCATCAGCGCGCTCTGGGTATTCGCGAAGGTATGCAGCACATAACGGCGCGCACTGGTAAACGTCCCCTGATAGCTGGGTTCGTCCTTGCGCCTGAGCGCCGCACGCGTCTCTTTGGGCGTGAGGCCGGCGTAGACGGGAACAGTCGGCTGCTCATCGGTGAAGAGAATCCAGTCGCGATCCTTCTTCGGCAGATCGCGCCATGGCGTGTCGACGTCGTAGCCGAGCGTGACCAGAATGTCCCGCAGATTCTGGCCATGCCATGCAGGCGGCCACGCGGCGACGGCGCGCTCACGGATCGTCAGCGAATCGTCGGGCACCATCGATTTTTCGGTGACCTCGTACACGCGCCCCAGACCATGGCATGTCGGGCAGGCGCCTTGCACCGTGTTGGGTGAGAAGTCCTCGGCGAACAGCATCGGCTGCTTCGGCGGGTAGGTGCCGGTGCGCGAGTACAGCATACGCACGAGGCTCGACAGCGTGGTCACGCTGCCCACCGAGGAACGCGCACCGGGTGTGCCGCGCTGCTGCTGCAGCGCCACGGCCGGCGGTAGCCCTTCGATCGCGTCGACTTCGGGCACGCCCACCTGTTCGATCAGCCGTCTCGCATAGGGCGCCACGGACTCGAAATAGCGGCGTTGCGCCTCTGCGTACAACGTGCCAAATGCCAGCGACGATTTGCCGGAACCGGACACGCCGGTGAACACCACGAGCGCGTCCCGCGGAATCTCGACGTCGACGTTTTTCAGGTTGTGTTCGCGCGCACCGCGCACGCGCACGAAGCCAACTGGCGGTATGGACGAGCGGGATTTGCTGGGTATGGCGGTCATGTCTGATCGATCGCGAATCACTCGAGGCATGGAAGGCCTGCATGAATGACAGCAGACTCGCACGAACCAGACCCGATCGGACGGGGAGCCAGCGAACTCACGCCGCGGACAGCGGTGCGCGTCATCGGATTCGTGTCAGAAAGTTCGGTGCATGCGACGGCCGGTGCGATGGCCCGCTCGCCGCCGACGCCCGCACGCGACGAGCGGGCTACAGGTCGAAGTACATAGGCTCGAGCGACAGCGTTATCCCGTGCGCGGAGACCTGTCGTGCTCCATCAGGTCCCCAGAACTGCAGTTCACCGCGTTGACCAACCACGATGACTTCACGGGCTCCGCCTTCCAGATAGGCCTTGACCCGGAGCGCGACGTCTTGCGGCACGCTTCGATCGAGGAGCACTTCGACGCACAGATCCGGTACAAACGGGATAGGCGCATCCCTGTCGATTCCTTCCCATTTCTCTGGCGGCATCCAGACGACGTCCGGGACCCGGATGCCGAACGAACGTGTCGTCACCGCAGCCGACATGGCTGCAACGTGACCGATCTGCTCGGCAATCTGGCAATAGATGTCGGTCATGACAATCTGCCGTCGAGCCGAAGGATGTGGATGCGGCACGGCTTCGCCATGCGCATCGAGCTCGGAACACTCAAAGGCACCTGATCCGGCGCCAGAGTTGATCCGACACCACGCCGCAACAAGTCCGTCCTGTGCAAGGAGAGTCGACACGAGGGAGAGCCTCCGATAGGGAAGTTGCGTAAGCGTATACCCTTTCCTCTTCGTTTAACAATTTGCTTTGCTGTGCACCGCACAAGTTATCTGCACCGGCCACAGCGAATCTGGTTGAAATCGCTCGTTCACGGGCCGGTGCCCGCGTCCGCAATCCGCCGCACTGCGGCGAAAGGCGGGCAAATGTTGCGGAATTCCTTTAAGTCATGGTGCGATGCGTAAAAAACTGGGAACGACAGGCCTCGCATCGCGTCATATGAACGACGTTGTACAAGCCCACACTCTGCGCAGGATTTATGAAAATGCTAGCGTGTCAGTGGATGGCCGTGACAACCAGCGCGATCGGCCAGCGCGACGAGCCATGGTTTTGCGGCTACAGGAATTGATATGGAACTAGATCTGGAGACATTCCGGCAACTGCGTCGTCTAGCCCCGGTGTTGGACGACATACTCAATGCGAGAGAGGTCGAGCACCCGGACCAGGCCGTCAATCTGGCGGACCTCGCACAGCTGTGCTCTCAGCTGTTCGACGCGTATCACTGCCTGCATCCCGATGAGATTGCACGCGCCCGTCTCGACGCGCTCGAAGCGCAATGAAAAGTTCGGGCCACACCATGGCCCGGCTGACGGTTCACGCGCGCCTGATACATCTCATCCAACCGCGGCCGCGAGATAGCCGCGGATGACCAGCATGTCGTTGCAAGCGCCGCAGAAAAAATGACCGGGAGCAACGGCTGATGTCAGCCGGTCGCGTCATAAGCATTGACGCATCAACGTCACGAACTTCTCCGTTATCGCCGGCAAGGTCCTGCCTCGTTTCTTGACGATCGCGATCGACCTCACGAACGCCGGATGGTCGATCTTCTTCACGACGAGCCCCGCCTCGGCTCGCACCTCGCGCGCGGTCTCAGGCAGGATGGTCACGCCCAGGCCCGCACGCACCATTGCGACGGCCGTCATCATGTACGTGGGTTCGCAAGCGATATCCAGGGGCGCGCCCGATTCACTGAGCGCCGCATCCACGACCGCTCGTACGCTCGTACCCGGTGCTGTTAGCACGAGCGGCGCCCTCGCCAGATCATTCAGGCCGACGCGGCGCTTTCTCGCCAGCGGATGCGCCTGCGGACATACAGCGACGAGCCGGTCCACGCCTGTTTGCAGAACTTCGAGCGCCGGGTCGAGCACCTCGCCGCCCGTCAGACCGATGTCCGCTTCCTCGTTGCGCACGAGCGCATTGACGGTGCTCGCGACGACATCGCGGATCTGGAAGACGACGCGCGGCACCTCTCGCCTCATATCGATGATCAACTCGGGCAACACGCTCGCCGCGAACGTCGGCAAGCAAGCGACGCGGACGGTGCCGCTCTCCCCTTCGCCAAGTGCACGAGCATCGCGCAACACGGTTTCCATGTCCTGCAACGATTTGCGCAGCAGCGGAAGCAGCTCGCGGCCGGTCGCCGTCAACGCGACGTTACGGCTGTTGCGGTCGAACAGACGCGCACCGACCGCCTCTTCCAGCCGGCGTATCTGCACCGTGAGCGCCGGCTGCGACAGATGCAGGCGCTCCGCCGCGCGCGTAAAGCTGGCTGCTTCGGCCACAGCCACGAGCGCACGGATATCGCGAAGATTCAGATCCATTATGATTCGTAATAACTGCGATCAAATCATTTCAATTGTTTTATTGGCGCCTCGAACTTACTCTTGACCGCACTACAAATCAAGATTCGGAGACGCGTTCATGTTGCCGTTACTCGGCCTCGCCACCATCGTCATCCTGCTCGGAGCGATACTCTCGAAGCGCATGTCGCCGCTCGTTGCGCTCATCATCGTTCCGATTGCGGCGTCGCTGATCGGCGGGTTCGGTTTGCAGACCAGCAAGTTCGTGATCGACGGGCTAAAGAGCCTGGCGCCCGTCGTTGGCATGTTCGTGTTCGCGATTCTCTATTTCGGCACGATCACCGACGCAGGCACGCTCGACCCCATCATCGACCGCATTCTGCGTGCGGTCGGCACGAAGCCCACGCGCATCGTGATGGGCACCACGCTGCTCGCGCTGCTCATCCATCTCGACGGCTCCGGCGCCGTCTGCTTTCTCGTCACGATTCCCGCGATGCTGCCGCTCTACGAACGTCTGCAGATGGACAAGCGCGTGCTCGCAGCAGCCGTGTCGATGGCGGCAGGCATCAACTTCCTGCCGTGGACCGGGCCGATGATCCGCGCGTCCGCGTCGCTGCATCTGCCCATTTCATCGCTGTTCAATCCGCTGATTCCCGTGCAGGCAATCGGCCTCGTGTTCGTGTTCGGCATGGCGTGGTGGCTTGGCCGGCGCGAGGAAAAGCGTCTCGGCTATTCGAGCGCAAACGGCTCCATTCCGATGCCCGAGCGCAAGCTCACGCCGGAGGAGCAAGCGCTGCGCCGCCCGAAGAATTTCTGGTTCAATATCGTTCTGACGGTCGTGGTCTTGGGCACGATGGTCGCGATGGGCGAGAAGATCCCGCCTGCCATCATGTTCATGGTCGGCCTGTGCATCGCGCTGATGGTCAACTATCCGAATGTCGACATGCAGCGAAAGCGCATTGATGCGCACGCGCGCGCCGCTTTGATGATGGCGGGCATCCTGCTCGCGGCAGGCGTCTTCACTGGCGTCATGCAGGGCAGCGGCATGCTGAAGGCGATGGCGCAGGCGGCTGTAGGCTTCGTGCCGCCCACGATGGCCTCGCACATCCCGGTCGCGCTCGGCGTCCTGTCGATGCCGCTCTCGATGCTCTTCGATCCCGACTCGTTCTATTTCGGCGTGCTGCCGGTGATCGCGGAAGTAGCGTCACAACTCGGCGTGCCCGCCGTGCACGTCGGTCAGGCCGCGCTCCTCGGTCAGATGACCACCGGCTTTCCCGTGAGCCCGCTGACGCCCGCGACGTTTCTCGTCGTCGGCTTGTGCGGGATCGATCTCGCGGACCATCAAAAGTTCACGTTTCCGCTCCTGTTCGGCGCATCGATCGTGATGACGATCGCGTGCGTCGTGCTCGGCGTGTTTTCGCTTTGATTGCGTTTGGATGACGTCATGAAAGATCGCATCAGGATAGGTGCTGGCGCGGGCTACTCGGGCGACCGTATCGAACCGGCCGTCGAACTCGCGGAACACGGCGCGCTCGACTACCTCGTGTTCGAATGTCTTGCCGAGCGAACGATCGCGATTGCGCAGCAGGCGCGCCGCCGCGATCCGTCACAAGGCTTCGACCCATTGCTCGAAGCGCGAATGCGCGCCGTGCTGACCGTCGCGTCAAAGAAGCGCGTGCGCATCATCTCGAACATGGGCGCGGCCAATCCGGCCGCCGCCGCGCGGAAGACGGCGCAAATCGCGCGCGAACTCGGCTTGCGCGGCCTCAGGATCGCAGCCGTGACCGGCGACGATGTGCTCGATGTCATGCTGCGATCGCCTCTGCGCTTCGAGGAAACCGGCGACGACGTCAGCGCATATGCCGACCGGATCGTATCGGCGAATGCGTACGTCGGAGCGGCGCCCATTGTCGCTGCGCTGGCAGCGGGCGCGGACGTCGTGCTGACCGGGCGCGTCGCGGACCCGTCGCTGTTCACGGCGCCGCTCATCCACGAATTTGGCTGGAAGATGGATGACTGGCATACGCTCGGGCAGGCGACTGTGGTCGGTCATCTGCTCGAATGCGCGGGACAGGTGACAGGTGGCTACTTCGCGGACCCGGGCTTCAAGGACGTGCCGAATCTCGCGCGGCTCGGCTTTCCTGTTGGCGAAGTCGATGCAGCCGGCAACGTCGTGATCAGCAAAGTGGCACACGCGGGCGGTTGCGTGACTGAGGCGACGTGCAAGGAGCAACTGCTCTATGAGATTCATGATCCCGCGCGTTATTACCAGCCGGATGTCGTCGCAGATTTCACGCAGGTGCGGGTCGCGCAGGAGGCGATGGACCGCGTGCGCGTAACGGGCGGGCGCGGCGCGGCGCGCACCGGGACGCTCAAGGTGTCCGTCGCTTATATCGACGGCTATATCGGCGAAGGACAGATTTCCTACGGCGGACCGGGCGCGGTCGCGCGGGCTCGGCTCGCGCTCGACATCGTGCGCGAGCGCCTCGCGATCACGGGCGTGAACACGAGCGAATTGCGCTTCGATCTGATCGGTGTGAATTCGCTTTACGGCGACAGGCTCGCCGCGGGCCACGACGACCCATACGAAGTTCGCGTGCGGGTCACCGGCCGCGCATCGAACGCCACGGAAGCGGCGCGCATCGGCAACGAGGTCGAAACGCTCTATACCAACGGGCCGGCGGGCGGCGGCGGTGTGATGAAAGCGATGCGTGAAGTCCTCGCGGTGCAGTCGGTGTTGCTGCCGCGCGAACTGGTCAATCCCGTCTTCGAAATCGTGGAGGCGAGCGATGAAACTGCGTGAACTCGCACACGGCCGCACGGGCGACAAGGGCAATACGCTCAACGTTTCCGTGGTCTGCTTCGACGCGAAGCATTACGGACATCTGCGCGACATCTTGACGCCCGAGCGTGTCAAGGCTCACCTCGCCGATGTCGTGAAAGGCGATGTCGTCCGTTATGAACTGCCGCTGTTAGGTGCGTTCAATTTCGTGCTCGGGCGTGCGCTCGGAGGGGGCGTCACGCGTTCGCTCGCACTCGACGCGCATGGCAAGTCGATCAGTACGGCGCTTCTCGATATCGACGTCGCAGAGCCTTCCGAAGCGTGAGATATTGGCGCGGCCGAAACGAGGCTGCCGTTGCGGCAAAGAGATTCGGGCTTGCCTGTGGTTCTTCCGTCGCGAAGCGCCGCGCGCGAAGCAGTAGGTTGCGTCAATCAAGAGCGGCGACGATGGCGCAGCTTAACACCGAGCAAAAGCAGTTTTGAGCGCTCGACGCCAATCGTCGCGTTCTCACTACCCCATAGCGCGGCATTGTTCTGCGCAGCGCCGACAGGCTTCCGCGCATTGCTTGCAGTGTTCGTGCTGATGCTTGTCACACTCAGCGGCGCACGCGTCGCATATCGACGCGCATAACGAGCAAACTTCCTTTGCGCGACTACTGTCGCGAGCCATGACGGCGGATGCGAGGCGGCAAATGTCCGCACAGTCCATGTCCGTCTTGATGCATCCGGCCATTTCAGAAACGTTTTGTTCCGAAAGGCATGCGGCTGCGCAATGGTCGCAAGCGCTAGCGCATGCGTCGCAGGCTTCAATGCAAGCTTGGTGTTTCTCGTGTGCCATTTGATCCTCCGCGATGTCTGTGATTTTCCCGAGCACTTTGCGTGCCGGCCTCCTAACCGCCGCAGGCCGCGTGCCCGCAATTGCCAATGTCACTTCACCCGGTCGGAGCCGCAGTACGGCGCTTAGGGCGGCAATGGCCCAAACGCTTCAAGACCCAGGAAGAAGCGGATTTACATCTTTTCCTTTACACCCAAACGGATTAACCACCAGTTGACGGGATAGCTGGTTGCGAATCCCGCGAGCATGGCGAGTTGCATGGCGAACCAGAATTCCGGGCTCGCCACTTTCGCGATCCCTCCGTAAGCCGGCTTGAACCACAAGAACTGGATGATGGCCATAAGTCCATACATGCCCACCTGCCACGCAGTGATCGACGCGATATCCGCTTTGACGGCTGCCACCACAGCTGCACCTACCGACAGCCCTCGCATCGGTTTGATGGTGAAATACTGAAAGACGATGCCGAGCAGAAAGGCGACGATGAAATCGGGGATCCAGACGGCAAACATTTTTTCGTTGAACACCGTGTGCCACCCGAACCAGACTGCCAACGCGGGGAAGGCAAACGCCGACCACTCGACAATGATGTCTCCCAGCGTACATCCGGCACCGCAGTGGCTCGTCCCTTTCATTGCCATCACGGCGAACGGCTGCTCGTCGGCCTTCCGCCCGGCGTCAGCGATATTTCGTCCCCACGCGTAGTAGGCGGCACCCCATGCAACTGTGCCGAACAACGCCGTTACGGGCCAGACGACGTTCATAATCCACATCTTCTGCGGGTGTCGAACCTCGTCAACGACGATCGCACCTGCAGATATCGCGCCCAAAATGATCCAGGTGACCGATAGCGTATTCAGCCAGGGAGGAAAGGTTCCGTAGGTCATCTCTTTTGGTGCCCGGCGGTACAAATGCCAAGCAGCCAGCAAGACACGTTCCGTTCCGATGACGGGTGTTCCGATGCGGCTGGCCGAGCGTCGTCTTCTGGCCGCGTCGAGGCAATGCCATGCGACCCGCTCGCCGAAGACCGGCATTGAGCGTGGGGGAAGAACCTGCAAATAGCATGACCCGCGAGAAACGTTTCGCGTGCGTGACATTCAGCGGATGCTGGGCGCCTGGCGAACCGTGATCACCCAGCTCATCGCAGGCGGTTTCGTTCAGCCGGCGCGCGGCCATCGGAGCGAGACGCTGTTTCCAATCCGCGACGTCGTCTGCGCGTAGAGGAAGTCGTCTGATGGATGCAGTCGTCCAGCATGAACTGGATGTGTCTAATGCAGGATCTTCGCCAGAAAATCTCTTGCCCGCTCGGACTTGGGGTTCGCAAAAAACGCGTCCTTCAGGTCATCTTCGACAATGCGCCCGTGATCCATGAATATCACGCGGTGCGCGACCTTCCGGGCAAAGCCCATCTCGTGCGTCACGCACATCATCGTCATGCCCTCCTGCGCGAGTTCGACCATCACGTCGAGTACCTCGTTGATCATCTCGGGATCGAGCGCCGAGGTGGGCTCGTCAAACAGCATCGCCATCGGGTCCATCGAAAGCGCCCGTGCAATCGCGACGCGCTGTTGCTGGCCTCCCGAAAGCTGGCCCGGATACTTGTCGGCGTGCGCACGCAGGCCGACCCGATGAAGCAGCCCCAGTGCCTTGTCGGCGGCCTCGTCCCGCCGCCGGCCCAGCACCTTCATCTGCGCCAGCGTCAGGTTGTCGGTAATCGACATGTGTGGGAAAAGCTCAAAATGCTGGAAGACCATCCCGACTTTCGAGCGCAGCCTGGACAAATTGGTTCGCTTGTCACCGACGGATTCGCCATTGATCACGATGTTCCCGCTCTGGAACGGTTCGAGACCGTTCACGGTCTTGATCAGTGTCGATTTGCCCGAGCCGGACGGGCCGCAAACGACTACGACCTCGCCCTTCTTGACTTCCGTCGTGCAGGCGGTCAGCACCTGGAACTGGCCGTACCACTTCGATACATTGCTGATGGAAATCATGTCGAAACCTGCTTCTGGAAATGGGCCGACGCGGCGCTCGTGCGGCTTTCTCAACCACGACACCGCGTGCGGGCAAGTCCGCATTCAATGTGCGGTGCGCGCCGCGATGAGCTTGCACGCATGCGCCGGCAATTCGGCGAACACCTGCATGCCGGCACGGAGGTCGGGGGTCTCGCGCGGCGTCGTGGCCGCCGTCAGCGTGAAGCCTTCGCAGTCGATCGTGGCCTCGATCGACGCCCCGACGTCGCGCACGAACGTCACCGTGCCTGGCACGGTGTTCCGGCCGGGGTTCGCGGTCGCGGGCCTGACGCACACGTCCTCCGGGCGAATCAAAAGCCGGATATCACCGGGCGTGCCAGGGACTCGCATCGCAGAGTTCACGGCGATCGATTGCCCGCCGGGCAGCCCGATTTCACCGCCGTCGAACGTCACAGGCAGGATGTTGCCGAGCCCGATGAAGTCCGCAACGAACTCGTTGACGGGATCACGGTAGATGTCGAGCGGTTTGCCCACTTGCGCGATGCGGCCTTTTTCCATCACGACGATTTCATCGGCCATCGTCATTGCCTCGCGCTGATCGTGCGTGACCATGATCGTGGTGATGCCGAGGCGCTGTTGCAACAGGCGGATTTCGACCTGCATCGCTTCGCGCAGCTTTGCGTCGAGCGCGGACAGCGGCTCGTCGAGTAGCAGCAGCTTCGGAGAGGAAGCAATCGCTCGCGCGATCGCGACGCGCTGCCGCTGTCCACCGGACAGTTGCGTGACCTTGCGCTGCGCCATGTGCGGCAACTGGATCATCTCCAGCAACTCGGCGACGCGCCTGACCTGTGCACCCCGCTCGACGCGGCGCAGCCGCAGCGGATAAGCGACGTTTTCCGCTACCGTCATGTGTGGAAACAGCGCAAGCGACTGGAACACCATGCCGAACTCACGGCGGTTGGCCGGCACCTGCGTCAGATCGCGGCCGGCGAACGTCACCGTGCCCGCCGTGGCTGTTTCGAGACCGGCGATGATCCGCATCAGCGTGGTCTTGCCGCAGCCGGATGGCCCGAGAAAGCAGACCAGCTTCCCGTCCGGCACACTCAGGTCGACGTGATCAACTGCGTACGTGGTGTTGAAGCGCTTGGTGATGGACTGGAGTGTCAGATGGGTCATGGAAGATCCTTGTGCCCGCGTCCGCCGGGGCGACAGCAGTTACAGTGCGACGCCTTCATCGCCAACCAGCCTTTCGAGCAGCCAGATCAAGGCAAAGTCGATCAGCACGATGAAAACGGCAAACGAAAACACGGTCGGGTCGAGCGACGATACCGTGCGACTGTAGAGCCAGACCGGCAACGTCATCGTATTGATGCTGTACAGAAAAAACGTCACCGTGAATTCGTTGAAAGAGATGATGAACGCGAACAGCATGCCCGCGAGGATGCCCGGCCGCATCAGCGGCAACACGACATCAATGATTGCCCGGCGCGGGCTTGCGCCCATCAGGCAGGCCGCTTCCTCGAACTCGGGACCGATCGACGCGACGGATGCCGCGCAGTTCTTGACGGTAAACGGCAACGCCAGAATCACGTGCGCGACGACCAGACGCAGCATGCCGAGCTCCATCGGCAGCACGTTGAACACCAGCAGCAGCGCCAGACCAAGCATCACGAGCGGGTAGACCAGCGGCAGCGCAACAAGCTGTTCGATGATGGCCTTGCCGCGGAACCGGTAGCGCGACAGCGCATACGCGGCGGGCGCCGACACGGCGGTGGCGATCACCATCGTCGAGAGCGCGACCAGCAGGCTCGTCGTCAGCGCCGTGCCCATCGATAGCGTATCGCTCGCACCCGGCGACACGAACGTTTGCCACGCGGCGCGATACCAGTGCAGGCCGAAGCTCTGGGGCGGAAATTCGAGCGTCTGCGAGTTGCCGAATGACATCGTGATCATGGTCAGGATGGGCAGCGCGGCGAGAAACAGCACGATCGTCGCAAGCAGACCCGTCGTGCGGCTCAGGCGGCCCGGCATGATCGACGCGAGGCGTAGGGTGTTCATGGGCGGGACTCCGCGTTGTATTTCGTGCTGCGTGCAAGTCGCTGCGAAAGCGTCATCACGGCGAGCGTCGCGACCATCAACACGATGCCGGATGAAGCCGCAGCCGGCCAGTTGAGCAGCGGCGCCACCTGGTCGTGCACCAGCACGGCGAGCATCGGCACGCGTCGGCCGCCCAACAGCAGCGGCACGGCAAATGCGCTCGCGTTGTACGCAAAGACCAGCAGCGCGCCCGATACGAGCCCTGGCATCGCGAGCGGCAGCATCACGTGGCGCAGTGTTTGCCAACGGGTCGCGCCGAGTGTCGCGGCAGCTTCTTCGTAGGAGCGCGAGACCGCGCGCATGGCGCTCGATATTGGCAGGACGGCCAGCGGGAACGCCGTCTGGATCAAGCCGAGCAGCACCCCGTTCTCGCGATAGAGCCACTGCAACGGGCGCTGGATCAGACCGCTGCCAAGCAGCGCATGATTGAGCAGCCCCGCGGGCCCAAGGATCACGAGCCATCCGTAGCCCTGCAGCAGCAGGTTCACGAGCAGCGGCAAGAGCACGCCCGCGAGCAGGAGCCCGCGCGCGAGCCTCGACTCGGTGCGCGCCATGGCGAGCGCGACGGGAATCGCGAGCAGCACGGCGCAGATCATGCTCTGGAACGCGAGCTTAAGCGTCAGCCACAGCGAGTGCAGAAAGTACCCGTCGAGAAGATCCGCGTAGTTCTGGAGCGTGAACGCACGCCACTCGTTGCCCGACACCCCAAAGCTCATCCGCAGCACCGCGAGCGATGCGGCGATGAGCACGGCAAGAAACACCAGAATCGGCGCGAGCAGCAATAGCGGCGGCACGCGCGGCAGCGCCGGCGCATCGCTGCATCGCGCGGCGTCGGCTGCGGCTGCCGCTGTCCCCACGCGGCGGGAAGAAAGCGCTGACATGATCGTCAGGCCGAGAAGATCTCGGTATAACGCTTGATCCACGCCGCCTGCACGAGCGCGAGCGCCTTGTCGTCGTGCAAGACGGCTTTCTCGGCGATCTGCTGCGGCGAAGGTACGAATGCGCGGCTCTCGGCGGGTATCAGTGCTTTTGAGTTCACCGGGCCGTTCAATACATCGGCAGCCATGCGGCCTTGCACGCCCGCATCGAGCGTATGGTTGATGAATGCATGAATCAGGTCGATGTCGCCGGGATGAGCCTTGGGAATCACCGAGAACATGAGCTGCGTCGCGAAGCCTTCCTTCATGCCGTACGTAACGCCCATCTTGTACTCGGGCTTCCTGATCTGGTCAGGGAAAAATGCCGGTGAATAGATGCCGCCGATATCGAGCGAACCCGTGCGGAACAGGTCCGCAACCTGATTCGGATTTTCGCCGAGCGTCATCACCCGCTCTTTCAGCTCCGCCAGCTTCTTGAAGCCGGGCTCGATGTTCTGCTGAGAGCCGCCCGCGAGCTTCGCGGCGATGATCGCGAGATCGACTGCTTCGGCCCACTCGGGCGGCGGCAGGAACAGACGCCCTGCGTATTTCGGGTCCCACAGCGCTTCGTATGAGGTCGGCGCAGCCTTCACGGTCGATGTGTTGTAGATGAGGCCGTCGGACCACAGCAGATAGCCGATACCGAAACCGTTCGCGCCCGTGCGGTACTGCGGCACGACGTCCTTGAGGTTCGGCAGCTTGTCGAGATCCGGCTTGGCCAGCAGCCCCGCTTCGCCCAGACCTGCGGCGCCGACGCCGGCGAGTGTGATCACGTCGTAGGTCGGACGGCTACCGGCGGCCTTCACTTTTGCGACCATGCCCGAGGTGCCGTCGGCGCGGTCGGCGATGACCTGGGCGCCCGTCTTCTGGCTGAACGTGTTGGCGATGTTGCGCAGTGCCGCCGCGCCCGTGTCGTCAGACCACGTGAGCAGCCGCAGCGTCTTGCCCGCAAAGCTGCTCTGCTGGGCTTTAGCGGTACTAATGAAGGGCATTGGCAGCGCCGTCGCAGCCAGCGCTGTGCCAATGGTCTTGATCGCCTGCCTTCTACTCCGCTTGAAGTCCTGCATGGTCATCTCCTGTACGCCTTGTCGCTGGGGGTCCGTCCGGCATGCCCATCGGCCGCCCGGAAGGTGAATAAACTGTATGTGGGTCAATATCCGCCAACAAACGAAATCTCTGCATGCGGACCATGACGTGAACTCATGAGGTGGGGTTTCCAGGGATTCCTCAGGCGGTTCCCGCTGCCGTCAGCACCTGCTTGATTTCCTGGAAGGCGGCGAGGCCGAACGGCCCCAGTTCGCGGCCGATGCTGCTGCGCTTGTAACCGCCCCATGCGGTTTGCGGAAAGATCACCTGAGGCGCGTTGACCCAGACCACGCCCGCTTCAAGCGCGTCGGCAACGCGTTTCTGGCGGGCTGTATCGCCCGTGACGACCGTTGCGACGAGACCGTACTCGGTGTCATTCGCGATGCCGACTGCTTCGTCCTCGGTGTCGAACGCGCGCAAGCACAGAACCGGCCCGAATATTTCCTCGCGCCACACCGCGCTGTCCGCGCGGACATCCACAAAGATCGTCGGCTTGACGAAATGGCCCCGGCCGGCGGGCACTGTACCTTCGATCACCTTGCGCGCACCGTCGGCCTTGCCTTGCGCGATGTAGCGCTGCACGCGCTCGTATTGGGCACGATTGGTCAGCGGCCCCATCTGCACGCCGGGCATGAAAGGATCGCCGACGACCAGCTGCGTCACCCGCTCTGCAAGCCGCGCGATGAGCGCCTCCGCGATTGGGCGCTCGACGAGCACGCGCGAGGTGGCCGAGCACATCTGTCCAGCGTTGAAGAATCCGCCGCTCGCCACCAGTTCGACGGCGAGGTCGAGGTCGGCGTCGGCGAACACGACGATGGACGACTTGCCGCCCAGTTCCAGACTCACGCCCTTGATGGTGGTGGCCGCCGTCTTCATCACCTGCTCGCCGATCCCGGTGCTGCCCGTAAACGACACCTTGGAAACCAGCGGATGCGCGACGAGCGGTGCGCCGACGTCAACGCCCGTGCCAGTGACGACGTTCAGAACCCCGCACGGCACGCCCGCCTCGGCTGCGATGGCGGCGAGCGCCAGCTCCGGCAGTGGCGTGACTTCGGACGGCTTCAGGACCACCGTGCAGCCTGCCGCGAGCGCGGGCGCGAGCTTCCATGCGGTCGTGACCATCGGGAAATTCCAAGGCACGATCAGGCCGACCACGCCCGCCGGTTCACGGCGAATCACCGCCCGGTAATCGTCGCAGGGCAGCGCGACGGTGGATTCGCCGGTTTCATCGAGCTGCTCCGCCAGTCCCGCGTAGTAGTCGAACGTGGCGACAACGTCGCATACGTCGATCTGCGCTTCGGCGAGCGGTTTGCCGTTGTTGCGCGACTGGAGCGTGGCCAGGTCAGAGCGCTGCGCCTCTACGCCGCGCGCAATCGCACGCAGTAGCGCGGCACGCTCGGCACCCGTTGTCTTTTTCCAGCTCCGGAACGCCTGCGCGGCTGCGCGCACGGCAGTGTCGACGTCCGTCGCGCTGCCGGCCTCGATTTCGGCAATCGTTTCTTCCGTCGACGGATTGATGATCGGCAAGCGCCGTCGGCTTTCGCCGCTGCGCCAGATGCCGTCGATGTAGAGGTGCGTGTGCAGTGGTCCGTCAATTCGAGGTAGTGACTTCGTCGTCATGCCGGCACCCGCGCAAACCATTCTGCCTCGACCACCTCGATCACGGTGGGGACGTCGCGTGAGTTTGCCTGCTGCAGCTCGGCGGCAAGCGATTCGCACGTATCGGCGCGGCGCGCTTCACATCCAAAACCCGCTGCGAGTTTCAGGAAATCCGGCGTATAGATATCGACGCCGACGGGCGTAATGTCGCGTGCCGCCATGTACTTGCGAATCTCGCCATAGCCCAGGTTGTTCCAGAGCAGCACGATCACGGGCACCCTTGCTTCCACGGCGCTCGCGAGTTCGGGCAGCGTGAACTGGATGCCGCCATCGCCGATCAGGCAGACCACCGGCCGCTCGAGCGCCGCAAGCTTGGCGCCGATCGCGGCGGGCAGGCCATAGCCCAGCGTGCCGTAACCCGTCGATGAATTGAACCAGCAGCGCGGCCCCGGCGGGTCGTACACGAAATTGCCGGCATAGACAGGGCTGGTCGAATCGCCGGCGATGATCACGCCGGGCAGCGCGCCGGCTATCGTGTCAATCAGACGTTTCTGCGAGCGTGTCGGCGCATCGTATGAAGCCCAGACAGCACGCCGCACCTTCTCGACACGCTGCGCGCCCCAGTCGGGCTGCGCAACAGGTGTTGGCCGTTCATGCAGCCGCACTGAGATGCTGCTCACCGCATGCTGTGCATCGCCCGTAATCGCCAGGTCCGCGCGGAAGTTGCGCATCAGTTGTTGAGCGTCGATATCGATGCGAATCAGCTGGCCTCTGATGGCAAAGCCCCCGTCGAAGACGACGTCATAATCCGTCTCGCCCAGTTCCGTGCCGACCGCGAGCACCACGTCGGCATCGCGCACTAATGCACGCGTGTCCGGCAACGATTGTGTCGAGCCGATGAGCAGCGGATGACCGCATGGCAGCAAACCTTTCGCGTTGATCGTGAGCGCGACGGGCGCTTGCAGGTGCTCGGCGAGCTCACGCAGTTCGGCTGCCGCGTGCACAGCTCCACCGCCCGCGAGAATCAGCGGCCGGCGCGCGTCGGCGAGCAGGTCTGCGGCCACGGCGAGCGCGTTCGCGCCCGCTGCAGGTTTGACGGGCAAGATGGCAGGTGCCATGTTCATGCCGTCAGCCGGCGCAACGATCACATCGAGCGGAATCTCGATGTGCACGGGCCGCGGGCGGGCGCTCTCGAAAACGGCGAACGCGCGGGCAAGCACCCGGGGCAACTCGGCCGCGTCGAGCAACGTGTGCGAGAACGCGGCGATACCCGCGAACACGTCGCGCTGTGATGGCAGCTCGTGCAGCCGCCCGTCCCCGCTGCCCAGCTCGCGGCGCGCATTGACGCTGGAGATCACGAGCATCGGAATCGAGTCTGCGTACGCCTGCGCCATCGCTGTCGCGATGTTGGTCATGCCGGGGCCAGTGATGATGAAGCACACGCCCGGCTTGCCCGTCACCCGCGCATACCCGTCGGCCATGAAGCCCGCGCCCTGTTCGTGGCGCGGCGTCACGTGCTGGATCGAGGAGGCCGCGAGACCCCGATAGAGTTCGACCGTATGCACGCCCGGAATGCCGAATACGTACTCGACGCCGTAACTTTCGAGCAAGGTGACGAGCGCTTCGCCGCAAGTTGGAGTCCGCACGGCAGACCGTTCGGTTATCGTCGCCGCTGCCTCATCGAAGCGGACAGATGTGTCGGGATGGTTCATCGATCGTCGCGTTCCTGGTTGGTTTCGAACCCGTGCAACGTTGCCGGGGCTTGGGGCCAGCGCCCCTTGGACAGTGCCCGAGCCAGCGGCAGCATGCGTTGCTACAACCCGCCGTGCATGCACGAGCGCGGTCACCGAATTTATTCTCGGCGCGAGGGCGGGCCGCGAACAATCGATAAGTTTTCATGAGGCGCATGACCGTCGTTCATGAACTGACGTTAACCCGTACGGATTCCTTGCTAATAAGAAAACCAGCGCATAGCGGCCGATCGCACGCGTTTGCCGCGAGATTTGTGTCAAGGAAGGCGGGACATCCGGCGTTGCGCCGGGCGACGAGTGCATCCGATCTGACGCAGCGGCGGCACAGCCCTTTCGGACTGCGGTGGACGTGAGGCGGTTACTTCTTCGGAGAAATGTGGGCGTGCCCGGAATGCTTGTGCGCCGCCGTCATGGTCATACATCCGGGTCAGATCTTTGAACCGCTTCGTTCAATCGGTTGGGCGACGTGCCGGCGCTGTCGCCCGTATGGACAGCAATGCCGCGATGGCTCTCTCCCGATACGCAGGGCCGTGGCGACGCCCTCTGAGCAAGTAATCGCAGCATCGAAAGCGAGCCGCCCTGGCCTCAGCACGGCGGAGCGCCTGAGGCGGCCAGCGCTTACGCACCATCAGGCGCGGCGCTTGACCCCAGGCATGACGCACAACGCTTCATAGGCAAGGTTCGCGCCGAGCAGCGCGGTGGTGCCGAACGGATCATACGGCGGCGCGACTTCCACCACGTCTGCGCCCACCAGGTCGAGCCCCCAGGCGCCACGAACGATCTCGAGCGCCTGCGGCACGGTTAATCCGGCGATCTCTGGCGTGCCCGTCCCAGGCGCGTAGGCCGGGTCGATACCGTCGATATCGAAGCTCAGATACACCGGGCCTGCGCCTACGCGCTCGCGCACCTCTGTCATCAGCGGCGCTAGCGAGCGGTTCCAGCACTCCTCCGCCTGCACCACGCGAAAACCCTGGTCGCGGCACCAGTCGAAGTCCTCCGCCGCGTAACCCGTGCCGCGCAGACCGATCTGCACGACGCGGTCGCAATCGAGCAGCCCTTCCTCGACCGCGCGGCGAAACGGCGTGCCGTGCGCGATTTTCTCGCCCATCATCGTGTCGTTGACATCCGCGTGTGCATCGACGTGAATCAGGCCGACCTTGCCGTGCTTGCGATGGATCGCACGCAGGATCGGCAGCGTGATCGTGTGGTCGCCGCCGAGCGTGATCGGCTTCGTGCCGTACTTCAGGATCGCATCGTAGGCGGTTTCGATCCGGGCGATCGAATCGGGCAGGTTGTACGGATTGATCGCGACATCGCCGATATCGGCGACGCGCAGCGAGTCGAACGGCGCGGCGCGCGTCGCCATGTTGTAGGGACGCAGCAGCACCGATTCGCTTCGGATCTGGCGCGGCCCGAAGCGCGCGCCGGTACGGTTCGACGTACCGAGATCGAAGGGCACGCCAACGAAGCATGCGTCGAGGCCTTCCGCGGAGCCGACGTTCGGGAGTCGCATCATCGTCGCAATGCCGCCGCAACGCGGCATCTCGTTACCGCCCAATGGCTGGAAATATTCGGTTGCCATGACTTCCCTCATCTGGATTGGGCCGGCCGTATCGCTCGGCAAACATACGATGATTCGCCCCGCCATTCGGGCGCGAGCGTATTCGATGAGGTCATTCTCGACGCTGTGCATCAGGTGAACAATCGATAACTTTTCATGAGACGCATGTCGTGTGCTCATGCCGGCGTATGGAAATAACCCGCTTCAATGGCGGGCTTTTGTCATCACCTGGCGGCCCGCAAGCCGGCACCTAAAAGTCGTTTTGACAGACGTTATGGCCGGCGTTTAGATGCCTTTGTCCAGTGCGAGTGGTTTCGACTATGCAAGCCACCGCTTGATGTTGGCACCCATGACGTCGGTCGAGATGCCGTAACGGTCGTGAAGAGTCGGTAGCGCGCCAGCGTCGAGGAACGCGTCCGGCAGCGCGATCTGTTTGAACGTACAAGTCACGCCAGCGCTGATGAGGGCCGTCCCGACGGCCTCACCCAGGCCGCCGATGACGGTGTGGTTTTCGGCGACCACAACCATTCTCCCGGTTCGCCTTGCTTCACGGATGATAGTTTCGGTGTCGAGCGGCTTGATGGTTGGAACGTGCAGCACGGCAACGTCCACTTTGTCCGCTTCCAGAGCCTTCGCGGTCTCCAGGGCCCGCATCGTCATCATGCCCGATGAGATGATGAGCACATCGTTGCCATCTCGCAGCGTTTTCGCTTTGCCGAGTTCGAACTTGTAGTTGTACTCGTCGAGCACGGCGGGAACGTTGCCGCGCAACAGGCGTGCGTAAACGGGACCTTTATGTGCGGCGATGGCAGGCACCATCTGCTCAATGTCGAGCGCGTCGCATGGGTCGATCACCGTCATGTTCGGCATCGCCCGCATCAGCGCCAGGTCTTCGGCCGCCTGGTGGCTCGGACCATATCCCGTTGTCAGTCCAGGCAAAGCGCAGACAATCTTAACGTCGAGGTCATCTTCGGCGATTGTCTGGTGAATAAAGTCATACGCGCGGCGGGTTGCAAACACGGCATACGTGGTGACGAACGGCTGCGCCCCCTCGTGGGCAAAACCAGCTGCGGCGCCCATCAGCAATTGCTCTGCCATGCCCATCTGATAATAACGGTCCGGGAATTCTTTCGCGAAGATATGAAGGTCGGTGTATTTGCCCAAGTCGGCCGTCATGCCAATGACGTTCTTCCTGGTACGGGCCAAATCGACAAGTGCGTGGCCGAATGGAGCAGAACGGGTTAGCTGACCTTCGCCGGCGATAGAAGCAATCATCGCAGACGTTTTCAGACGAGGCTTTTTATCGACGACCGAGTTCATGCTTTGCTCCCTGCAAAAGTTTCATCAAGTGCATCCAACGCCAGTTTCCATTCATCTGCATCGACGCGAATAAAGTGATTCTTTTCCCGTTGCTCGAGGAAAGGAACGCCGCACCCCATCTTCGTATCGCAGACGATGATTCGGGGCTTCGGTTCCTTCAGATTGCGGGCGTTATCGAACGCGTCTTTCACGGCATTGATGTCGTTGCCGTTCACGCGCTGCACATACCAGCCGAACGCCTCGAGCTTAGGGACGAGAGGCTCAAAGGCCATGATTTGGGTCGAGGGGCCATCGGCTTGCTGATTGTTGAGGTCAATCATTGCAATGAGGTTGTCCAGCTTCCAGTGAGCCGCGGAGAGAAGGCCTTCCCAAATTGCACCTTCGTCGAGTTCGCCATCTGAAAACAGCGTGTACACAAAGGATTTCGAGCCCTTGCGCTTCAAGCCCAGACACCGGCCTACGGCAATGGTCAACCCCTGACCGAGAGAACCGCCAGACATCTCCATGCCGGGGGTGTAACTGGCCATACCAGACATCGGAAGGCGGCTATCGTCGCTGCCATACGTCTCGAGTTCTTCTTGCGGAAGGATGCCGGCTTCAAAGAGCGCAGCGTACAGTGCGATGGCATAGTGACCGTTTGAGAGCAGGAATCGGTCGCGGTCTTCCCACTCTGGCTCGGCCGATCGGTAGTTCATTGCGCCGAAATAAGAGACAGCCAGAACGTCGGCGATGTCCAGCGCCTGACCGATATAACCTTGACCCTGCACTTCGCCCATTAGCAGGGCATTGCGTCGGATGCGATAGGCACGCTCGGCGAGCGTTACATCCTCGATGACGGTTGTACTCATTTACTCGTCTCCTTGAAAGAGTTTGGTCAGCGATTGACCGTCCTGGCCGGCACGAAGAACACCAGAACAGCGCCCAGCACTACGGCCGTCGAAATAAAGATGAGACCCGCGGTCGCCTTGCCCGTGACGTCGTTGAGCCACCCGACGATGGCAGGCGAGAAAAATCCGGCGAGGTTGGCGAAACAGTTGACGGCAGCGATTCCGGCGGCGGCCGACATGCCGCCGAGAACCGCAGTGGGCAGCGCCCAGAACAATGAGGACGAGGCAAGGATGCCCGCAGCGGCGACACTCACACATACAATCGAAGCACCTACGCTTCCCAACATCGGCAGCGTTGCGAAGGCGGCCGCAGCGACCAGCATCGGAATCGCGAGGTGGAGTCGGCGCTCGCGACGTTTGTCGGCACTCCCTCCGAGTATGGGCAGAGCGATGATGGCGCAAATATAGGGAATCGCAGTCAGCACACCTACCCACAGCGGATCTGCGACACCCGTGCGTCGAACGATTGTGGGCAACCAGAAGGTAAGTCCGTACTGTCCGAGCACGACGCAGAAATAGATTCCGGCCATCAACCACAGACGACGGTCGCGAACAAAAGCGCGAATGGAAACGTGTTCCGTCGCCTTCGTGCGGTCGCTGTCGACGTTCCGTTTGAGCAGGGATTTTTCCTCGTCGGAGAGCCATTTGGCGCTGGCGATTCCGTTGTCGAGATACAGGAAGATTGCGACGCCGAGGAGCAACGAAGGCAGGGCCTCCAGCATGAACAGCCACTTCCATCCTTCGAGCCCATGCGCTCCCTGGAAAGCATGCATGATCCAGCCCGACAGCGGACCGCCGACGATACCGGCCAATGGAATTGCCATGAAAAACATGGACAGCGCCTTGGCGCGCCGGGCTGCCGGAAACCAGTAAGTCAGATAGAGAATCACGCCCGGGGCAAAGCCCGCTTCTGCGACGCCAAGCAAGAACCGCAGAACGTAGAACGTTGTGGGTGTCTTCACGAACACAAAGCTCGCGGAAATGACAGCCCACGTCAGCATGATGCGGGCGAGCCAGTTGCGAGCGCCGACCTTGTGCAGAATCACGTTGCTGGGTACTTCGAAGAGAAAGTAGCCCAGAAAGAAAATGCCCGCGCCGATGCCATATACGGTTTCAGAGAAGCGCAGATCATTGAGCATTTGCAGTTTCGCAAAGCCGACGTTCACCCGGTCGAGATATGCGCCGAGGTAGCAGAGCATCAGGAACGGAATCAGGCGCCGAGCGACCTTTGCGTAGGTCCTCGCTTCGAAGCTTGAAATATCGCTGGAAGCGGGCAGGTCTGCACCGATACCCGGTGTGGCCAGTTTGGACTTCATGGGGTTGTCTCCTTTCATCTGAACCCGTCGCCCGTCGCGGTGACGGGCTCAGCTCCATCCTCTATTAGCCGCTCGCGCGGCAAGACGCCTTGGCTAGACCTCGTGCGTCATCGTGTGCGCCGACTGGGCGAACACAAGTGGGTGATGTCAGTGAATCAGCATGCCGCCGTTGACGTCGAGCGTGATGCCTGTCAGATACGCGGAGAGGTCGCTCGCCAGGAACAGGCAAGCATTGGCGATGTCGTTTGCTTCACCGAGGCGGCCGAGCGGAATGCCCTTGATGATGTCGGCGCGCATCTCCGGAGTCAGTTTGTCGCCAGTGATGTCCGTCTGGATAAGGCCCGGTGTAATGGAATTGACGCGAATATGGTCGCCGCCGAATTCGCGAGCCATTGCTTTGGCAAGGCCGAGAACGCCAGCCTTCGCTGCGCTGTAGTGGGGGCCGCCGAAAATGCCGCCGCCGCGCTGCGCCGAAACGGACGACATACACACGATGCTGCCACGATGCTGCTGTTTCATGTGTGGGATAACAGCCTGTGACATGTACAGCGTTCCAAGCAGACTGACGCCGATGACCGCGTCGAAATTGTTCTTCGAGATTTCGAGCGTCTTGATGGGTTGCGTAATGCCCGCATTGTTTATCAGCGCGTCGATGCGGCCATATTTTTCTGCCACCGCATTGGCAGCGGCTACACACGCCGCTTTGTCGGTAACGTCACAAGCCACGCCCAGGTGGCCTTCGCCCAGATCGCGCGCGGCACTTTCTGCATCTGACTGGTTCAGGTCCAGGATAGCAACGCGCGCGCCTTGCGACGCCATTACCTTTGCTGTTGCCTTACCGATGCCGCGTGCCGACGCCGCGCCCGTGACGATAACGACTTGATTCTCGAGCAACATGTGAGTGTCTCCGTTGATGAACTAGGTGTAGGCGAAGTTTGTTCGCCCGCATGCCTTGCATCAACGCAGCTCCTCTCAACCGTAGCTGAGAAATTTTCAGCCCCAGGGTTATCCCTGCGAACCCGGTCTGCTGCGCTCGATTTCCTGTTCGATCCACGAGAGGAATTTTGCAACTCGAGGCAATTCGGCGTTCTGGCTGGGGTAAACCAGATGATGCGCCCCCACCTCCACCGAATGACTATCGTCAAATACCTGCACAAGCGAACCGTCCCTTATCTTGCGGGACGCCATCATCACGCTTTCCAGCGCGATTCCGAGGCCTAGCGAAGCGGTCTCGATGGACATGTACGAACGGTCGAAAGAGAAGTCGAACGTCTTGTGCGCAGCGGCTACGCCGGCGCGTCCGAACCACTGCCGCCACTGGACAAGAGGCGTCTCCGAATAAACAAGCCGCTGGTCTAGCAGGTCTTCCGGGCTTTTCACCGGATGGCGCTCGAGGTAGGCCGGCGAGGCGAGCGGCGCAATGAATTCACCCCGGACGGTTCGTACTTCGAGGTTGCTCCACTCGCCGTATCCGTGGCGGATGTCGATGTCGTAGTACCCGTTTGAAAATGAAACGTTCTCGTACGAGCAAGCTACATTCAGTTGAACGTCCCCGTAGGCTTCCTGAAATGACGGCAGCCGCGGCAGCAGCCACATCAGCCCGAAGCTCGGGCTCGAATGCACGCGCAAAATGTCGACCTCCTTCCGGCTCGATGCGCGCTCCGTCGCCCGGCTAAGGTCGGCCAGCGAGCCCGTCACGTCAGACAGATAACGCTCGCCGGTCGGCGTCAGAACAAGGCCACGTCCCGTCCGTTGGAATAGCGTTTGACCAATCATCGATTCGAGATTGCTCAACTGATGGCTGACTGCCGACGCGGTGAGGCCGAGCTCTTCAGCGGCACGGTTGACACTCTTGGTGCGCGCAATGCTTTCAAAGGCAATGATGGATTTCAACGGAGGGATTCGCATGATCGAATTTTTTCAGCCGCGATTGAACAAGACTGCATAGCTTTGGGAGGGTAGACACTGCCATCCTCAATCTCAAGCGATACGGATTCGAAAAACAATCTAAATGTTACGCGTGTCCGGCCGGCGGGTTCCCTAAGCACTCGCGTCATATAAACATTGCGCGATGCAGCGACCCCGCAGGAGACAGCAGTAGCCGAGCAGCCAACTCTGTTGTGCGCGAGGTCAATCGTCAAGAGTTTGGACCGAGGAACGTCTGTTGTGGTTATCGCTTTATCGGAACCGGTCGGCCACGTCAGTCACAGATCAATTAAATAGGATCTCTACGTAACCAATCCGACGATCTGGTGTGCCGCCGTCCATGCAGAGACGTTCGGCCACCCACGCCGAAGCATCAGAAGCCGCCGTACGATCGAAGAGTTCCTGCCTCGGCGGCCGCACGGCGTTGGTTCCGTCCTGTCATCCTTTGCCCAGCGGCGGTCGGCTGGGGAACCCCGCCATATTGCTCAACTGGGCCAGCTCATTCGCAGCCTCGCGCAGCAGGACCGAGTACTCGTGGATCTTCCCGGCCGTCAAGCGCACCCGTGGCCCGGCCAGACTGATCACTCCGACGCAGCGCGAGCCGCTGATGACGGGCACTGCTACCGCTGACATTCGCGGCGCAAACACCTCGTCGATCATCGCGTAACCACGCACACGCGCGGCTTGCAGGAACCCCAACAGCGCTTTGACTGTCGTCGGTGCATTGGGTCCGAACTCGTTCGGCTGTCCGAAGCCCTGCTTCAGAACGAGCGCGAGCGCCTGTTCGTCGGTCATCGTCATGAGCCACGCATGTCCGGTCGATGTGCACGAAAGTCGTGCTGCCTGACCCATGTCCGGATCGTAGCGAAAGCCGACGCGCTGCCCATCCGCCTTGCCCACCCAGATGATCGCTTCCCCGTCGACCAGCGACAGCCTCGCCAATTCGCCCGTCCGCGCGGCAACACGTTCGATGATGGGCTGCGCAATATCGGCGATACCCGTGAGGCTCAGGAATTCGAGCCCGTTCGACGTCATCCGCATTGTCAGAATGTAGCGGCTGTGATCGACCAGTTGCCTGACGTACCCGCCCGCAACGAGTTCAGTGAGCAGGCGATGGCACGAACTGCGCGGCAGGGACAAGGCGTCGGCAATGGCCACGAGGCCCGCGCCTTCGCCTTGCGACGCCAGAAAATCGAGAATGCGTAGGCCTTGTTTGAGCGACATCTCTTGTGGTTTCCACAATACGAAATGGAGTTCCGCCGCGGAACGGTTCCTCTGTGCAGCGCGAACAATAGCACTTGTTCGGCACGACAACGAACGTTTCACCACACAGAAATGAGGAGACAACATGTCATCTTTTGCTGACCCGGATCTCGCCGCAGCGAGCCAGTCCGCGCAGGCCCACCAGATGGCGCGCCGGGCGGTGGCCGGGGCAACCGTAGGCACCGCGCTCGAATGGTTCGATTTCGCTTTGTACGGCGTGGTCGCGGCCACGGTCTTTCCGAAGCTCTTTTTCCCGTCCCTCGATCCGACCGCCTCGCTGCTCGCGTCGCTCGCCAGTTTCTGGGCCGGGCTTGCCGCCCGTCCTCTGGGTGCGATCGTGTGCGGAATGCTCGGCGACCGCTGGGGTCGCCGCAAACTGATGCTGGTCACCGTCTCCGTGATGGGCGTGTCGTCGTTCCTGATGGGCTTGCTGCCCACCTATCAGCAGGTCGGCATCCTCGCGCCGACGTTGCTGGTTTCGCTGCGGATCATCCAGGGTTTCGCGCTCGGGGGCGAATCGACGGGCGCTCAACTCATGGCGGTAGAGCACGCATCGGCAGCACGACGCGGCTGGTATTCAGGCTTGCTCGGCATCTGTTCGCCACTTAGCCAGATTCTCGCCAATTTCACGCTGTTCACGCTGGCGGCCGTGCTTTCATCCGACGATTTTGATTCCTGGGGATGGCGAATCCCGTTTCTCGCCAGCTTTGTTCTTGTGCTGCTGGGCATCTACATCCGCAGTCGTGTATCCGAGACACCGGCCTTCGAGGCACTCAACAAAAGCGGCGTACGGGCACGCGCCGCGAATCCGCTCGGCATCGTGCTGAAGTACCACTGGCGCACGGCACTTCGCCTGACGCTGTTCTTTTGCGGGCCTGCTGCACTCTTTTATCTGATCGTGGTGTTTTCGCTCAGTTATCTGACCAAACACCTCGGCGTGCCAAAGCAGACGGGCTTCATGCTGTTGATGATCGCCAATGTCTGCGCCATCGCGGGCGCACTGGCGGGCGGCTATCTGAGTGACAGGATTGGACGCAAGCGCGCGCTGATGCTCGGTTCGTTTTGCACGCTGATCTGCTGCCTGGTCTACTTTCCGATTCTGAACCAGAACTCGATCGCCATGACCATGGCCGTGATGGGCGCGTTCCTCGGCTTTACGCAGTTTCAGAGCGGCATCCAGCCTGTCTGGTTCGCCGAGTCCTTTCCGACCGAGGCACGCTACACGGGGTCCGCGCTGTCCTACTCAGGAGCGAACCTGCTCACTGGCGGACCGATGCCCATTGTCGCCGTCGCGCTGCTGAATGCCTTTCACGGCTCTCCCTGGGCCATCGTCGCCGTGTGTGGCTCATTGAATCTGCTCTCGTTTCTCATGATTGCGGTATCGCGGGAAACCAAAGGCACTGCCCTCGAACGCTCCTCCACACATTGAAACCATGACTCGCAAACTTTATATCCTCAATGGTTCGAACCTGAACATGCTCGGCGTCAGGGAGCCACACATCTATGGCACCAGCACGCTTGCGGACATCGAACAGAGCTGCCTGACACTCGCCGATGCGCTCAGGTTCGACTGCGTATTCCGTCAGACCAACAGCGAAAGTGACCTGATTGACTGGATTCAGGAAGCGTTCCTTCAGGATGCCGCACTGATCATCAATCCGGCCGGCTTTTCGTTCGGTCGAATTCCCGTGCTCGATGCAGTCAAGCTCGTCAGGCGTCCGGTCGTGGAATTGCACATCACCAACATCCACGCGCGCTCGGAAGAATATCGTCACTCGACCATCTCGGTCGCGGCCACGGCGGTAATCTGCGGGGCAGGAGCAAATGGATATCTGCTGGCGATCCGCGCGATTGACGATCTGTGGAGCAAGCAGCCCTGAGCCGGCCACTTCGTAAAGGACGGGGGCTCGTCGATGGAGCCCTCTGGGAGCGACATCCGCGCGTCGGGCATCGACGGGTGCGGGCGTTTTAAAGGCCGTTCGCGCGATCGCTGCGTGGCGCTAGCGAATGGCAGAAAAAGGGCAAAAAAGATTGGTTTGGAAGATCATCCGCCGCGCCCTGTTTTCGAAACCCGCGACTTTCGAAATGTATCGAGTACCGTAGCGGCTTGAACGGGAATTGCAGCCGCATTGCTGGCTTTCATCAGCGCCTCGATGCGCTGGGCAGTATCCGTCGACGGCGCGGGCGTGTAGACCATGATGCGCATCCCCGGCGCATCGGGCACTTCCAGCGATAGCGCATCGAGCTCGAGCAACCCGGCTACCGGATGCTCGATCACCTTGCGCCAGTCGCTGCGCTTGAGCACTTCGTGTTCCGCCCACCAGCGGCAGAAGTCAGCATCCGTATCGCTCAGTTCTTCGACGAGATCCCGCAAAAAAACCTCACCGGAAGGTCGAAGAATGTAGTCGCCGCGAAACTGCGCCAACACGCATTTCGCGTAGGCGTCCCAGCCCTGAAAGAGCGCACGCGCGCCGTCTTGCTGAAACGTGAACCACAGCAGATTGCAGCGGCCCGCAGGCATCTTGCGAAAGTCGGTGAACACGCGTACAGCTGCTTCGTTCCACGTCACATAGTTCCAGTTGCCGTCGACGACATACGCCGGCATGTTGCCAAGCTGATCGAGCATGCGCCGAACCGTATCCGTCACGTTCTGTGCAATCGGATACGGGCCAGGCGGCGTGTAGTGATTGGCCAGCTCGAACAGATGCGTGCGCTCGTGCGGCGAAAGCTTCAGCGCATTGGCGAGGCTTTCGATCGTCTTGAACGACACATTCACTTCCCTGCCCTGCTCGAGCCACGCATACCAGGTCACGCTGATACCGGCGCGTTCGGCCACTTCTTCACGGCGCAGGCCCGGTGTCTTGCGGCGGGCGCCACTCGGAAAGTCGATGTCCTCGGGCCGAAGACGTGCGCGGCGCGTCCTCAGGAAATCGGCCAGTTCATTCAGGCGCTGCTGCTTTTCCATGTTTCGCCTCCTCATGCTTTCCCTGTTACTGCCATTACTAGTAATGGCAATTGCTAGATGCGCTCCGTCAACCATGCCACATTGGCGCCGTCGGGAAGCACGCTGTGTCCAGCATCGGTAACGCCAGATTATAGAACCCGTTGCCGGTGCATGTGACGGCCAGGCGCGTTGAAAAGCAGGGACGGCGACGCGCGCATCTTCCGACGGATATCAAAACATTTACGGAGACATTCATGCGTCGTTCGACCCGCTTTCACCGTGCAAGCGTATTCGCCGCTGCGGCATTCATCCTGACGGCCTCCTGTGCCGCGCGCGCAGACTACACCGGCGCGGCGCGCACGTTCCTGTTCAATCCCGCGGTGCAGATTCCGTTCTCCAATACCGCGAAGTTCAAGAAGAAACCGCCCTACGTGATCGGCTTTTCCAACGCGGGACTCGGCGACAGCTGGCGCGTCGTAATGCAGCACTCGCTGATGAAAGCCGCGGCCGAGCATCCCGACCAGATCAAGCAATTGCTGATCACCAACGGGAACATGGACGACGCCAAACAGGCCGCCGACATTCAGGACCTGATCTCGCGAGGCGTGGACCTGCTGATCGTCAGTGCGAACACGCAAAAGGCGCTCGACCCCGTGGTCACGCGTGCGATGAAACAAGGCATTCCCGTCGTGATGGTCGACCGGCGCATTTCATCGGATAACTTCGTATCGTTCGTGACGGGTTCCGATGCGATGATGGGCCGCGTGTGGGCGCAATGGATCGTCGAGAAGCTGCACGGCAAGGGCAACGTCATCATGCTGGCGGGCCAGGCGGGCTCCAGCGTCAGCGCCGACCGTGAAGCCGCCGCACACGAAGTGTTCTCGCAATATCCCGGCATCAAGGTGCTCGACACGGTCTACTCCGACTGGAGCCCCGTGAAGGCCAAGCAGCAGATGCAGGCGATGATCGCCAAGTACGGGCACACCATCAACGCCGTATGGTGCGCGCATGGCTTGCCCGTCGCGGGCTCGATCGAAGCGTTCCTTGCGGCAGGCTTCAAGCCCGGTGAAATTCCGCCGCACACGACAGCCGACCTCAACGGTCCGCTGCAGTTGGCGTTGAAGTACAAGATTCCGATGCTCGAGATCGGCTATCCGCCTTCGATGGGCGGCACGTCGCTCGATGTCGCGCTCAAGGTGCTGCAGGGTCAGCCGTTGCCGAAGATCTACGAGATCAGCCCGCAGATCGCGCTGACGCGCGGCGACGAGACAGCATCGGTGCCGCATCCCGACCAGTACATCGATCAGGTGGTCGATGCGAAGGGCCCGCCTGACAAGATCATCGACGGCGGCATGGGAGCGGACTACAACCCGTCGACGTTCAAGATCAAGCTGCCGGGTGAGAAATGAACGCGCACATATCGGGTTTTTCAGGTGATGGCGTCGCGCCACCGCCCGACGTGATCCAGGTCAGCGGCATCGTCAAGCAGTTCCCTGGCGTCAAGAGCCTCGATGACGTGAGCTTCGGCGTGCGCGGCGGCGAAATTCATGCACTGGTCGGCGAAAATGGCGCGGGCAAATCGACACTGATGAAAGTGCTCGCTGGCGCATATCTGCCGGACTCGGGCGCATTGTGCTTCGACGGCCAGCCCGTCGCGTGGAAGTCCCCCGCAGACGCAAAGGCGCACGGGGTTCACATCATCTATCAGGAACTCGTGCTGTTTCCGCAGTCGAGCGTCGCGCAGAACATCTTCGCGGGGATCGAGCCCCGCACACGTTTCGGCACGATCGACCACCGCACGATGAACGAACGCGCCGCCACGTTGCTACACGAACTCGGCGTACAACTCGATCCGCGCGAGCGGGTCGGCGCGCTCTCCGTCGCGAGCCAGCAGATGGTCGAGATCGCAAAGGCGATGGCGAGCGAAATTCGCGTCCTCATCCTCGACGAACCGACGGCGGTCATCGCCGGCAAGGAGGTGCAGCTCCTGTTCGAACGGCTGCGCGTGCTGCGCGCGCGCGGCGTCGCCATTATCTACATCTCGCACCGGCTGGATGAAATCTTCGAACTGTGCGACCGCGTGACCGTCATGAAGGACGGCCGTAAGATCGGCACACAAGCCGTGCCGGAAACGACACGCGCCGAACTCGTGCGCATGATGGTCGGCCGCGAAATGAAAGACATCTATCCGCCAAAGTCCAGGCTGGCCCCGGGCGGCACGGTGTTGATGAACGTCGCAGGTCTGCAGGTCGGCAATCGGGTAGTCGATGCCTCGCTCTGCGTGCGCGCGGGCGAAATCGTCGGGCTCGCCGGTATGGTCGGCTCGGGCCGCACCGAACTCGCGTCCGGCGTGTTCGGCGCGCTGCCCGCGCGCGGCACGGTCGAAGTGCGTGGCGCGCGCCATACGCGCATGACGCCGGCAACGGCGATCCGCCTCGGTCTCGGCTTTGTCACGGAAGACCGTAAATCCGAAGGCTTGCTGATGTACCTGAATGTCGCGCAGAACGTCACGGCGACTACCCTGCGGCGCGTGTCCCGTTTTGGATTGCTGAGAGCGAAAGAAGAGCGCACGGCAGGCGCGGATGCAATCCGAGAATACGGCATCGCGGGCGCGCGGCCCACGGGCAGCGTCGCAACGCTGTCGGGAGGCAACCAGCAGAAGGTACTCATCAGCCGATGGGTACGCGTGTGCACCAGCGTGCTGATTCTCGACGAACCGACCCGCGGTGTCGACATTGGCGCGAAGGCGGAAATCTATCGCCTGATGCGCGAACTGACGAATCGCGGCCTCGGCATCCTGATGATCAGTTCCGAGTTGCAGGAAGTCATCGGCATGTCCGACCGCGTGCTGGTGATGCGCGAAGGGCGTATCGCGGGCGAAGTCAGCGGCCAGCAGATGACCGAGCACGACATCATGGCGCTCGCAACGGGCGGTACGCAGCTCACGCAGACGGGAGGCGCTCATGCGTACGCTCATTAGACGCCACGTCTCGCCGAACGCGGCGCCATTCATCGTCGCAGTGTTGATCGCTGTGCTGTTTGTCACGGGCACACACGTCAACGACCGTTTTTCGACGCTGTCCAATCTGCTGAACGTCCATCAGCAGGCGACGGGCCTTGCGCTCGTCGCGCTCGGGCAGACGCTCGCCGTTCTGACAGGTGGCATCGATCTGTCCGTTGGTTCGCTGATCAGCGTGACAGCCACGCTCACATCCGGCATCTCCGATGCGACACAAGGCGGATGGGGCATGGCGATTTCGATCGCGATTGCGTTGTCCGTGGCGGTGGGACTGGCCAACGGCCTGCTCGTGCTGTGGCTGCGCGTGCATCCGCTGATCGTCACGCTGGGTATGGGCGCCATCCTGCAAGGCGGCATTCTGTACTACGCGAACGGCCCCGCAGGCAGCGTGCCGGACGGCTTCGACGCGCTGGCCTACGGCCGCTACGCCAACGTGCCCGTCACCGCCACCGTCGTGCTGCTTCTTTATGCCGGCGTGTCGTACTTCATGCGAAATACGCGCCTCGGCCGGTACGTCTATCTCGTCGGCGACGACGACAACGCGGCAACGCTCTCGGGCATTCCGCGCAAACGGGTGATTCTATCCGTCTACACGTTCTCGTCGCTCTGCGCCGGCTTCACGGGCATTTATCTCGCCGCCCAGTTCGGCTCGGGTCAACCGTATCTCGGCGCCAACTACACGCTGGCATCGATCACGCCCGTGGTCGTCGGCGGCACGATTCTGAGCGGGGGGCGCGGCGGTGTCGTCGGCACGTTGCTGGGGGTGTATCTGCTCAGCATGCTCAACAATCTGATCAACTTTGCCGGCGTGCCGTCGCAGTATCAGCTCATCGTGCAGGGCATCGCGATCATCGCCGCCGTCTGCGTCAACGTCCAGCAAAAGCGGAGGCTCGCATGAACTCGGTTGCTCCGCGCAGCGACGCCCCACCGGTGCGCACGCTGTCGCTGCGTGTCGTACAGCGCTATGGCATCTATCTGTTTCTCGTGGCGCTGATTGCGCTTTCGGGCGCGTGGTCGCCCACTTTCCTTCGCGCCGATAACGTCGTCAACATGCTGGTGCAGTTCGCGCCGCTCGGCATCGTCGTGGTCGGCCAGGTGTTCGTGATTCTCGTGGGCGGACTCGATCTGTCCGTTGCCTCCGTGATGGCGACGGCGGCCGTGATTGCCACTGCATTCGACGACACGAACCATTCAGCCCCCGCCGTCTTTGGCGTCACGCTCGTGCTGTGCATCGGTGCCGGGTTGCTCAACGGCCTGCTTGTCACGAAGCGTCAGGTGTCGCCGTTTCTCGCGACCTTCGCCACCGCCGTCGTGCTCGACGGCCTGCGCTTCGCCTACACGCAGGGCGCGCCTTCCGGCAACGTACCACCGCTCTTTCACCTGATGGGAACAGGCTCGATCGGGGCAGTGCCCGTCAACGTGCTGTTGCTGTTCGTGTGCACGATCGTGTTCGGCACATTGCTGCATCTGTCCACGTTCGGACGGCGCGTGTACATGGTGGGCGGCAACGCCGTGGCCGCGAGGCTGGTCGGCGTGAGTCCCGACACCGTGCGTATCGCGTGTTACGTGATCAGTGCGCTGCTGGCGGGGCTGGCGGGACTGATCCTGTCGGGCTATGTCGGCATCGTCGACAACTGGGTGGGGCGCGGCTTCGAACTCGATTCGATCGTCGCCGCTGTGATGGGCGGGCTCGCGCTCTCCGGTGGCCGCGGCTCGCTGGTGGGCGGCCTCGCGGGTGCAGCCATTCTCGTCATCGTCTTCAACATCGTGCTGCTGATCGGCATGCCCGTGCAGGCGCAGATCATTGTCAAGGGCGTCATCATCATCGGCGCATCCGCGTGCTACGTGAGCCGCCGGCAACGCTGAATCTTCCAAATCCATACGAGGCCATTCGAAATGGCCCGTCTAACCAAGGAGTCGAATATGAGAGCAGTGCGTTTTCACTGTGCGCACGATATCCGGGTCGAAAACGTACCCGACCCGATGAGCATGGGCGCGAGCCAGATGATCGTCAAACCGCTGTGGTGCGGCATCTGCGGCACCGATCTGCACGAGTATCAGGCGGGTCCCATCGTCGTGCCGACCGAGCCGCATGCATTGACGGGAGCAAAAGCGCCTCAGGTTCTGGGTCATGAGTTCAGCGCGGAGGTCGTCGAAGTCGGCAAGGACGTGAAGAACGTGCAGCGCGGCGACCGTATCTCGGTGATGCCGCTCGCGTCGTGTGGTCAGTGCTATTACTGCGCGCGCGGCATGCGCCATCTCTGCACGAAGATGGGTTGCGTCGGGCTCAGCTGGGACGGCGGCGGTATGGCCGAATACACAGTGCTCAACGACTATCACGCGAACCGCCTGCCCGACACCGTCAGCGACAAGCAGGGCGCGCTGATCGAGCCGGCTGCCGTCGCTCTGTATGCCGTGGACCGTGGCGGCGTCACGGTGGGCTCGACGGTGCTGATTACAGGGGCGGGTCCGATTGGCGTACTGGCTGCCCTCGCCTGTCACGCCGCGGGCGCCACCAAGATCTTCGTCAGCGAACCCAATCCGGCGCGCGCCGCGAAGATGGCCGGCTTCGGCGTCACGACTGAAATCTTCGATCCCTCCGACGGCGACCTGCCGCAAAAGATTCGCGACTTGACGGAAGGCGTGGGCGTCGATGTTGCGATCGAATGCGCGGGCAACCAGCATGCGCTGAACGCCTGCGTCGATGCCGTGCGTTCGGCGGGCGCCGTGGTCCAGGCCGGTCTGCACGTCGGCAATGCAAGCGTCGATCCGATGAAATGGTCGCTGAAGGACATTCGGATCGAAGGAACGTGGTGTTACCCCGTTACGATCTGGCCGCGCATCATCGGCATGATCGCGAACGGCAAGTTCCCGGTTGAAAAGCTCATCCACGATCTGATCGATGCCGACGATGTCGTCGAAAAAGGCTTCGACGTGCTGAGCGACACAGGCAGCGACAAGATGAAGATTCTCATCAATCCCCAGGTACGGTGACGACATGCCGCAAACGCAAGAGAAACACCACGCACAACCGATCGGCTGGATCGGCCTCGGCAAGATGGGCACGCCGATCGTGCGCAATCTGCTCGCGGCAGGATTCGACGTGACCGTGTATGACGTCGACGCAGCGCGCGTCGACGAAGCCGTTCGACTCGGCGCCCGCCGCGCTGAGGACCTAGCCAGCGTCGGGCGTTCGGCCCCGCTCGTGTTCTCGATCATCCCCGACGATGCCGTCTTGCGTAAGATCGCGCTCGGCACACACGGCGTAATCGAAAACGCACACGACGGTACTGTCTATATCGACATGAGCACGGTCTCGCCCACGGCGTCGGGCGAAGTTCGCGACGCGGCGCGCAAGCGCGGAATGGGCTATATCTGCGCGCCCGTGTCGGGCAGCACGGTCCTTGCCGACAAGGCGCAGCTCACCGTGTTCGCATCCGGCCCGCAGGGCGCGTATGCCCGCGCGTTGCCCGTCTTCGAGGCGATGTCCGCGTGCCAGTACTACGTCGGCGAGGATCAGCAGGCACGTTATCTGAAGCTCGCCATCAATCATCTGGTTGGCTCGACGGCTGTGCTGCTGGCTGAAGCGCTGACGCTCGGTACAAAGGGCGGCCTCGACTGGGCCGAGATGCTGGAGGTGATCGGCGAAAGCGTCGCGGCGTCCCCGCTCGTCAAATACAAACTCGATCCGCTGAAGAAGCGGGACTTTTCCCCGGCCTTTTCGTCGCGGCAAATGCTCAAGGACATGTCGCTCGTGGTCGACGCGGGCGCGCAGGCCGGCGTACCGATGACAGCCGCGGCGCTCGTGCGCGAGCAGTTCGCGCACTACGCAGAGGGCGACGGCGCGGATCTGGACTTCTTCTCCATCGTGCGCGCTGTCGAAGCGCAAGCCGGGATTTGCCGCTGAATTCTTTTCTCACTTCATTCAGGAGTTGCGATGCACTACACCGTCTACTGCCTCGACCATGACAACATGGTCGAACGCCGTCTTGCCCATTACGAAGAACACAAGGCTTATCTGGCCACTTCGCCGGCCAGGATGGTCATGTCCGGCCCGCTGCTGGCAGGCGATCAGCAAACGATGATCGGCAGCTTCTTTCTTTTCGAAGCAGACGAAATCGGCGACGTGATGCGCTTTAACAGCAACGACCCGTTCAACAAGGCGGGAATCTGGCGCAGCGTGGATATCCGTCCGTTCCTCAAGCGCGTCGACAACCGCTAGTCATATCAACGGATTCGATCAATGCGAAACCTCGACGAGAACACCATCACGGATGCCGTTCTTGCACGCCACGAACACGCGCCCGATGAGCGGCTCAAGACGATCGTCACGAGCCTCGTGCGGCATCTGCACGCCTTCGCCCGCGAGGTCGGCCTGACCGAGCGCGAATGGGAAACCGGCATCCGCTTTCTGACCGATGTCGGTCATATCACGGACGACCGCCGCCAGGAATTCATTCTGCTGTCGGATACGCTGGGCCTGTCGATGCTCGTGACGGCAATGGCGCATCGCAAGCCCAACGGCTGCACGGAAGCAACCGTCTTCGGCCCGTTCTTCGTCGACAATGCGCCCGAATACCGCAACGGCGACGACGTCGCAAACGGCGCGCGCGGCGAACCCTGCTTCGTGTCGGGTGTCGTGCGCGGCCAGGACGGCGAGCCGGTGAGCGGCGCGCGCATCGAAGTCTGGCAGGCGGACGCCGACGGCTTCTACGATGTCCAGACCAGCGACGCCGACACGCATCGCGCAAGAGGCGTGCTGCACAGCCTTGCCGATGGACGCTATCACTTTCGCTCGATCGTGGCGGAGCCCTATCCGATTCCGCACGATGGTCCCGTGGGACGCATGCTCGAAGCGCTGGGGCGTCATCCGTGGCGCCCGGCGCATCTGCATTTCATGATTTCGGCGCCCGGCTATGAACGGCTCGTCACGCACGTTTTCCGCGAGGGCGATCGTTACCTCGACTCGGACGCCGTATTCGGCGTACGTTCGTCGCTGATTGCGCCATGGACTCGCCACGAACGTGGCACGGCGCCCGACGGTACGGTGATGGCGACGCCGTTCAGCACGCTCTCATTCGACTTCGTCCTGAGCCCATCCTCATGATTGCCTTCACCTACACCAGCCGGCCCGGCCGCATCGTCTTTGGCACGGGAGCGATCGAGCGCCTCGCGGATGAACTGGATGAACTGTGCATCCGCCGCGCGCTCGTGCTCTGCACGCCCGAGCAGCGCTTTCTTGCCGACCGCGTGCGCAAGCTCGCGGGCGAGCGCTGCGCGGACATGTTCGATCGGGCCGTCATGCATGTGCCCGTCGAAACCGCGCAGGAAGGGGTCGCGGCGGCGCTCGCAGCGGGCGCGGACGGACTCGTCGCAGCGGGTGGCGGCTCCACGCTCGGACTCGCGAAAGCCATTGCGCTCGAAACCTCGTTGCCGATTCTCGCCATTCCCACCACGTACGCCGGCTCCGAAGTCACGCCTATCTACGGCATGACGTCGGCCAGCGAGAAAAAGACCGGCAAGAGTTATCGCGTGCTGCCGCGCACCGTGATCTACGACGCGTGCCTCACACTGACCTTGCCCGCGTCGCTGTCGGCAACGAGCGGACTCAATGCCATTGCGCATGCCGCCGAAGGGCTCTATGCGCAGGACGCCAACCCCGTGATGTCGCTTTTCGCCGAAGAAGGCATCCGCAGCCTCGCGAATGCGCTGCCGCGCATCGTCACGCAGCCGGACGATATCGCGGCACGCGAAGCCGCCCAGTACGGTGCCTGGCTGTGCGGGACTGTGCTGGGGAGTGTCGGCATGGCATTGCATCACAAGCTGTGCCACACGCTTGGCGGAATGTTCAATCTGCCGCACGCGGAAACGCATGCGGTGATGCTGCCTTATTCGATGGCGTTCAATCTGCCCGCCGCGCCAGCGGCCCACGAACGCCTGTGCAAGGCACTGGAGACGCAAGAGCCCGCCGCCGCGCTGCACGACCTTGGCCGCTCGCTCGATGCACCCGCGTCTCTCGATGCGCTAGGTCTTCGCTCAACCGATATTCACGCTGCCGCCACGGTAGCCATGCAGGCTCCCTACTACAACCCGAGGCCGCTCTCGTATGAAGCGGTACATCGCTTGCTGACGTGTGCTTTCGACGGCATACGGCCCGACAGCCGGACTTTCCAGAGCGTATAGTCCGCTTCCCGCGGCGAAGCGCGCATCCGCAGATTCTTCCTGCCAACACTGCTACTTTCGATATTTACCTTACATGGACAAACGGGCACTCATCATTGGCGCGACGGGCATCGTCGGCGGCAATCTCGCGCAACATCTGCTGGCACGCGGAGGCTGGAACGTCACGGGCCTCTCGCGCGGACGTACCCAGGCGCCCGACGGCGTCGGGTCCGTCACCGCCGATCTCACTTGCGCGCAATCCGTCACGGATGCGCTGCAAGGGCAGCATTTCAGTCACGTCTACTTCACCGCATGGTCGCGACAGGCAACCGAGCGCGAGAACATCCAAGTGAACGGCGCAATGGTGCGTCACGTGCTAGATGCGCTCGGCCCTTCCGGCAAGCTCGAACACGCCGCGCTCGTCACGGGTCTCAAGCATTACCTGGGGCCTTTTGAAGCGTATGCGCAAGGCAATGTCCCGCTCACGCCGTTTCGGGAGGAACAAGGCCGGCAACCCGTCGATAACTTCTACTACGAGCAGGAAGACCGGCTGTTCGAAGCCGCGCGTCGATATGACTTCGGCTGGAGCGTGCATCGACCGCATACGATCATCGGTTTCGCGCTCGGCAACGCGATGAACATGGGCGTCACGCTCGCCGTGTACGCGACGCTGTGCAAGGAAACGGGGCAACCGTTCGTGTTTCCCGGCTCGGCCGCCCAATGGAACAGTCTCACGGATATGACCGACGCGCGCCTGCTCGCGCGGCATCTCGAGTGGGCGTCCACCTCGCCCGCCGCGCGCAACGAGGACTTCAACGTCGTCAATGGCGACGTGTTCCGGTGGAAGTGGATGTGGTCCCAGCTCGCGCAGTATTTCGACATCGAGCCCGCGCCTTTCGACGGTGAGACGCGTCCGCTTGAACATCGCATGCAGGATGCGGGCAGGCAATGGGCGGACATCGCGGGCCGCTACCAGTTGAAGGAACCCGGTATCGACAGGCTCGTGTCGTGGTGGCATACGGATGCCGACCTCGGACGTCCGATGGAAGTGCTGACCGACATGAGCAAGAGCCGTCAAGCCGGCTTCCTCGATTATCAGCGCACACCGGATGCGTTTTTCGCCCTCTTCGATAGATTGAAGCGCGAACGGATCATTCCTTCCTAGCCGTCTGTTACGGCGAGCGGCGGCATTCGCTTCGTTGGCTGGCACGAAACGGAAAGTGTCGCGCTGAGCGATGTCCGCATGACCTGTAGCGCAATCGACGGCCAAGCGGCTCGACTCCGGCGCGGCCATATCGCGTCGGCGGCCTGAACGACTGTCCTGGCAAGTACGTCGCCGCCGCTTTTCGGTCCCGGCACACGCCAGCAACGCCCGCGACCACTCACCGAAACACCCGACCCAGCACCACCACATAAGCAGCCGACACCACCAGTTGCACGACCGTAATCGGCACGCCATAGCGAAGAAATTTCCCAAACGTGATGGGTGTTCCCTGTCGCGCACAGATGCCCGACGCAACGATATTGGCGGCCGCCCCCACGAGCGTCGCATTGCCGCCCAGCGTCGCACCAAACATCATCGCCACGAACACGGGAATCGAAGCATTGGGCCAGTCGGAAAATCCCGGCGAGAGCGCCGTTTCGGGCACGACCTCCGCCATGACGAGATAGCCCTTCACCATGACGACCGATGCGGCCGCAACCGGTACGTTGGCAAGCAGGCTCGACAGCAAACCAATGCCGAACAGCAGCGTCAGCGCGACGAGCGTCAATTGCCCGCCGTACACGCGATAAAGATTGAGCGCCATGACCTGCAGCAGCCCCGTCTTGCTCATGGCCTGCACCAGACAGAAGATGCTCGCGAGGAACAACAAGGTCTTCCAGTCGACGTCGCGCAGTACGTTTTCGGTCGGCTCGAACCTGCCGGCAATGCCCACCAGCAAGGCCAGTGCACTTGCGATCAGCGCGACGGCAGGCGGCACGATGCGCGTCGGCAGATGTTCGCCGCCGATGAACAGCAACACCATCATGATCAACACGGCCCCCGCGAGCGCCGCATAGACGGGTCGCTCGATCCGCTTCGTGCGTGCCTGAGGCAAAAGCTCGCGCTTCAGACGGCACAGGTCGGGCATGAGGATCGGCAGAAGCGGCACGATGACAAGCACGGCAACGAGTCCGCCCGGCGAGACCCGGCGCAAATATTCGCCAAACGACATGCCAACCGCGCTTCCGACGAGAAACGTCGCGGGATCGCCCACCAGCGTCAAGAGCCCGGCCGAATTGCTGATGATGGCCGTGAGCAGCATGGGTCTCACGTAGTCGGTCTCGAGCGCGATGCACACACGGATGATGACGGGCGCCAGCAAGATGACGGTGGTCGCGTTGGGCAGCACGGCGCAAACAGGCGCGACCAGCGCGACGAGTATGAGCAGAAAGCGCATGCCGCTGCCGCCCGTCGCGCGCAGATAGAGATCGCCGATCAATTCGAAGATGCCCGTGGTGGCCAGAATACGCGCTACGACCATCCCGCCGAACAACAAGCCGAGCGGTCCCGCCGCCGTGCTGGTCGCGGCAATCAGATCCTGCGCGTCCAGAATGCCGAGCGCGATCAGGACGCACGTTCCCGTCAACGCCGCGACCGCCATATCGATCACGTTGAACGCGATCAGCAGGATGACGAGCGCGAATACGGACACCGTCATGTAAATGTGCAACTGACTCATGGCGTCACCCTGCACGTTTATTGAAGCGGCGGCGCAATCATCAGGCCGCCTTGCGTCCATAGCCGGTTCAGGCCGCGATCCAGCTTGATCGGCGAACCTGGGCCCAGATTTCGATCGAACATTTCGCCGTAGTTGCCGACGCTGCGCACGGCGCGCACCATCCATCCCTGCTCGACGCCAAGACTTCGCGCAATCGCATCGTCACCTGTCAGCGCCCGCTTCACGGCGGGATCGGCGAGGCGCGCCTGCAGGTTGCCCCGCGTCACGCCCACTTCTTCTGCCGTCACGAGCGCAAACAGGACCCAACGTACGAGCGTAAGCCACTGCCTGTCGCCGCCGCGCACGACGGGGCTCAGCGGCTCTCTGGCGATGCGTTCCGGCAGGATGTCGGACGTTTGCGGGCCGCCTGGTGCTTCGAGGCGAACGGCGGCGAGATGCGATGCGTCGGCGGAATAGGCGCTGCATCGTTCGGACTGGAACGCGTTGCGCGCTTCGGTGGCGGAGTCGAACAACAGGGGCTGGATACCCAGTTGATGATCGGCGGAATACTGTCGCAGATGTAGTTCGCTCGACGTACCTTTTTCAACGCAGACGGTCGCGCCTTTGAGGTCCGCCGCCGATTGCGCGCCGCCCGGCCGGCGCACCAGAAAACCCTGCGTATCGTAATAGAGGACGCCGGCGAACTGGACGTCGAGCGTCGCTTCACGAAGCAGCGTCCACGTCGTGTTGCGCGCGAGCAGGTCGACCGAGCCTTGATACAGCGCAGGAAAACGCGCCGACGCCCTGAGCGGCACGTAGACCACTCTCGCTGAATCGCCCAGCGCGGCGGCGGCCACGGCCCGGCAGAAATCGACATCGAGGCCTGACCATTGCCCTGAACCGTCTTTGACAGAGAATCCCTGAATGCCTTCGCTCACGCCGCATCGAACCGATCCGCGCGCGCGAATCTGGGCGAGCGTTGCGCCGTCGGCCGCACGCACATCGGCGGACACGGTCGCCGCCAAGGCAAGGCAGGCCGACAACACCGCCGCACTGCACTTCAAGAGGCGCGCCATGATCGACCCCTCCGGAACCGCCAGTGGCGGCGATAGAAGACTGCGTTCGCAGTACTCCTGCCCCGCATCGCCGCCGCGGCTCCTTGCTTCTTTAGACGCGAAGGGGCAAGCCGGCCATCACGATACAAGCCGGAAAAGAAACCACAGCCGATGACGGCGATGTCTTCGCGTTCGCACGCCCCGGTAGCGACCCGCGCGCGACATGCCGTTTTTCAGTCTAGGCAACGCGTTTTGTCGCCGGTATTGGACTTTGGTCCAGTGCGGATAGCGCAAACCATTCCTACTGTCGCCAGCGCATCTCAACTATTCTTGCAAGCAGAGGCAGCACCCGTAGCGCGCGCCGCCATGCCGCACCTTCGAGGGACGCAACCGACATGCAATCCCGTCAACCCATTCCTGAGCACGTGCACACCGCGACGGGAGCGCCGCGATGGTTGCGCTGGCTGCCCGGGCTCGCCGTGCTCAAGGAGTACCAACCGGCCTGGCTGCCGCAGGATCTGACGGCGGGCCTGGTATTGACCACCATGCTCGTGCCCGTCGGCGTCGCCTACGCGGAGGCGTCGGGCGTGCCCGGCGTCTACGGGCTCTACGCAACCATCGTCGCGCTGCTCGTCTATGCCGTGGTCGGTCCTAGCCGCATTCTCGTGCTCGGTCCTGACTCGGCCCTCGCAGCGCCGATTCTGGCCGTCGTCGTGCAGATCGCGGGAAACGACCCCGTGCGCGCCGTGTCAGTGGCCAGCATGATGGCCGTCGTGTCCGGCCTCTTCTGCATCGTGATGGGGCTGTTGCGGCTGGGCTTCATCACCGAACTGCTATCCAAGCCGATTCGCTACGGCTACATGAACGGCATCGCGTTGACCGTGCTGATCAGCCAGTTGCCGAAACTGTTCGGCATTTCGATCGAGGATCAAGGACCGATCCGAGATGTGCTGAACCTTGGCCGCGCCATCACCGCCGGCCGCGCGAACTGGTACAGCTTTGCCGTGGGCGCGGGAACGCTCGTGCTGATCCTGCTGCTCAAGCGTTTCAGGAAATTTCCCACCATTCTTCTTGCCGTCGTGCTGGCGACGCTTTGCGTGACCGTGTTCAGACTGGATAGCGTCGGTGTCAAGGTGCTCGGCACGATTCCGCAGGGGCTGCCTGTTTTTGCAGTGCCGTGGGCGACCAACGCGGATCTCGTCAAGATTGTGCTGGGCGGCTGTGCCGTCGCGCTGATCTCGTTCGCGGACACCAGCGTGCTGTCGCGCACCTTCGCCGCGCGGTTCCAGACTCGCGTCGATCCGAACCAGGAGATGGTGGGCCTGGGCGCCGCCAACCTCGTGACGGGATTCTTTCAGGGATTTCCGATCAGCAGCAGTTCGTCGCGCACGCCCGTGGCCGAAGCGGCGGGCGCGAGGACGCAGCTGACGGGCGTGGTCGGCGCGCTCGCCGTCGCGGCGCTGCTGGTCGCCGCCCCAAATCTGATGCGGTATCTGCCGAACAGCGCGCTTGCCGCCGTCGTGATCGCGGCGGCCATCGGCCTGTTCGAAATCGCCGACCTCAAGCGGATCTATCGCATCCAGCAGTGGGAATTCTGGCTGTCGGTTGCGTGCTTCGTCGGCGTTGCGGTGTTCGGCGCGATTCCCGGCATCTGCATGGCCGTGGTGATCGCGGTGATCGAGTTCCTGTGGGACGGCTGGCGGCCGCATTTCGCAGTGCTCGGTCGAGTGGAAGGCCTGCGCGGCTTTCACGACATCACTCGTTATCCGAACGCCGTGCAGATTCCGGGGCTGCTGCTGTTTCGCTGGGATGCACCCCTCTTCTTCGCGAACGCCGAACTGTTCCAGCAGCGCCTGCTCGACGCCATCGAGCACTCGCCGACGCCCGTCAAACGAGTCGTCGTCGCAGCCGAGCCCGTGACCAGCGTAGACGTGACCTCCGCCGACATGTTGCGCGAACTGGTGCGGATTTTGAGGGATCGCGGCATCGCGTTGCACTTCGCCGAAATGAAGGACCCCGTGCGCGACAAGCTGATCCGTTTCGAGCTTGTCGAGACGATCGGCGATACGCGCTTTCACCCCACGGTAGGCAGTGCGGTGGACGACTACATCGCAAAATACGGCAGCGGCGCCGAAGACGCGGAACACGGCGGACCGCGGCATTGAGCCGCGCGCGCTGGCGTCAACGATCAATCCCGTGAAAACAGACTTCCCGCAGATTATCCCGGACGCGCTCGGCCATCGGACGACTGCCGCATGGCGTGTCATCCCGCGCGGCCGCGTCGCTCGAATACCAGCAGCATCAGACAGGCATATGCCGTGACCGCCAAGAAGAGTCCCATGCGTATCGCGAATGCGGTGTAGACGTCTTTCCCCGCCACGCTGTCCTGCACGGACTGGCCGAGCAGGATGATCATCGTGACGAGGCTGTTCAACCAGAAGCCTGCCGGGTAGCGCGTGCGGCTCAGCCCGTAGATCTTGCGCCCCACCAGCAGGCCGAACAGCAGCATCCATAGAAAGAACATCCACACATGCACGAACAGCCGGAGCGCAAACCAGAACGAGATGGCCAGCGCGCCGCCAAGCAGCGTCGAACCGATCAGATCGCGGGCCGCACTGCGGGCTGTCGTCGTGCAGCTTTGCCGGCCGAGGCTCACCGCTTTCATGATGATCGGCATGTAGCTCGCGGGATCGGTCGTCGCCAGCAGATAGGCGGGCATCACGACGAACGCGGCGCGCCACGCGACGCGCATCGCTTCGCGCTCCGGCAGCGTGCGTTTGCCGGGTCGCTTCGCGGCGTCCAGCTGTTCGGGAAACAGCAGGTGAGTCAGCGCCGACACCAGCACGGCCAGCACGAGCCCGTTCACCAACGCGCTGACCACCGTGACGGCCAATGCGAAGTTCGCCGTGCCGGCTGCGGAGATCATCGTCAGTCCGGCGGCGAGAAACGTCGCGACGAGATTGTTGCCGCTGCGCAATCCGTAGCGAAACGCGACGAACAGCAACAGCCCGACGATCATCACGCCCGCTGCCGCGTAATGACGCAGCAATGGAACGAGAAGCAGGCCGCTGCCCGTGGTGAACAGGACGACGAGCGTGAGCGCCGCGCCTTCGCGCAACGACAGAGGACGGTTCTGGGTTGCCAGAAACGCGGCGAACACGGGCGCGACGACGGGTATCGACAGATCGAGCGCGAAGCTGATCGCGACGCACAGCGCCGTTGCTGTCGCCATGCGCAGCGCGCGTCGTGCGGGAATCCGGAGCGCGTTTTCCATGGGCGTCGTCAGTAGAGGTACGACACGTAACTCATCACGCGCAGGAACAGGCGCCCCAGCACGTTGAGGGGATTGCCCTGGCTCGGAAACGCCATCACTTCGGCCTGCCCGCCCACGCGAACGCCGCGCAGACGCGCGCGCTCATCGGCGTTGAACTCGACGATGACGGGAAAGCGCTGCGCGGGACGCAGCCAGTCGCGGCTGTTCTGCACGGTGGGCAAACTGCCGGGCGGCGTACTCTGCCCGACGCTCACGCCGTAGCCGATACTGCGGACCCTGCCTTCGAAGACCTCGCCGGGCAGCGCATCCAGCACGATCGCCACGGGCGTGCCGGGCCGCAGGCGTCCCAGGTTGTTCTCGGTCATATCGGCGCTGATCCACACATCGTGGATCGCGATCAACGTCATGACGGGCTTGCCCGCCGCTGCGAATTGACCGACCTCCGTGCTGAGATCCGTGATGACGCCGCCCGTGCGCGCCTTGATTTTCGTGTTCGCCAGATCGAGTTCGGCCTTCGCGAGCGTCGCGGCGGCGCTGCGCATCTGCGCATTCCCGGCGTCGTGACTGCCGCCCTGCTGCTCGCGTGCGCGTTCGACTTCGGCGCGCGCGGCGGCCACCTGGCTTTGCGCCTGCTCGTGTGTCGCGCGCGCCACCTCCAGCCGGCGCAGCGACACCGTCCCCTCGTCTTCCCGATATAGCCGCTCGAGCCGGTCGCTGTCCTGCCGCGCCTTGATCTCGTTCGCGATGGCCGCGCGCAACGACGCCAGCGCCGAATCGATGCCCGCCGTGCTCGCGCCGACCTGGCCGCGCGTCGTTTCGAGGTCCGCCTGCGCGCGATCCACTGCGATGCGGTATGAGTCGGCATCGACTTCGAACAGCACGTCGCCGGCCTTCACCTGCTGGTTGTTCTGCACGAGCACGCGCACTACCCGGCCCGATACTTCGGGCGCAACCGGGATCACATAGGCCTGCACGCGCGCCTGCTGCGTGTAGGGCGTCAGGCGGTCGGCAAGCAGATACCAGATCAGGCTCACGACGATCGCGCCGACGATCCACTTCACCGCCGCGCCCGAAGGATCGGGTGGCGGCGACGGCGTGGTCGCGGGCCGGGACGTTTCCGCCGTTTCGCTCATCGTGAGCCGCCCTCCGCAGGCGCTGCTGCGCCCGATGACACACTGGCGTCGTTCAGCAGATCGCCCCAGTCCGTGCGCCGCTGCATCTGCTGGCGGGTCGCGGCATCGACGAGCGGCTGCTGCGTGGACCAGCCGCCGCCCAGCGCCTTGTACAGCGCGATCAGACTGCCTGCGGCATTGCTGCGGTTGACGACGTACGCATCCTGCTGCGCGAACAGCGCGCGCTGCGCATCGAGTACGCGCTGGAAGTCCGAATAGCCTTCGCGGTAGATCGTGTTGGCGAGCGCGAGCGAGCGCCGCGCCGCCCGTTGTGCGTCGTCCAGGATGGTATCGCGCTGTAGCGCGGCAATGAGCGCCGTGGCGGCGTCGTCGGCCTCGCGCGCCGCCTCGCGCACGGTGTTGCCGTAGGCCACCGTCGCCTGTTGCAGCCGGGCGTCCTGCACGCGCACGTTGTTGGCGATCCGGCCGTGATCGAATACGTTCCACGTGATGCTCGGCCCGGCGATCACGGCCAATGTGTTCGGCGAGCCGGTGAGCGAGCTCGCGCTCCAGACCAGCGATCCCACCAGCGAAACGGACGGATAAAAGTCGGCTTCCGCCACGCCGACGAGGGCCGACTGCGCGGCCATCTGATACTCGGCGGCGCGCACGTCGGGGCGCCGCAGCAGCAGATCCGCGGGCACGTCCTGCAGCACGGCGCGACTGACGAGGGGAACCACGCCTTGCTTGCCCGGCTGCGCGTCGAGTTCCGGCAGCGGACCGGGGGGCCGCCCCATCAGCACGGACAACGCGTGACGGGCCAGCGCGATCTGGCTTTCCAGCTCGGGGATGCTGCTCAACGTGCCCAGATACTGCGTCTTGGCCTGCTGCAGATCCAGTTCATCCGACTCGCCCGCTTTGAAGAGCTTCTGCGCGATGTCGAAGCTGCGCTTTTGCAGCGCGGCGTTCTCGCGCGCGATGCGCACGCGCGCCTCGGCTGTCCTCAGCGTGAAATAGGTATCGGCGACCTGCGCGTGCAGCAGAACCAGCGCGGCATCGCGGTTGGCCTGCTGGGCGAAATAGGCGGCGTCCGCCGATTCGATCGCGCGCGCAAAACGTCCCCAGAAATCGAGTTCCCAGCCGAGGCTGAAGCCCGCGCCGTATTGCCAGTAACCGCCCGAGCGCGTGTTGAAGCCATCGGAGCGCTTGCGCGCCGAGTAGAGCACGTCGGCATTGACCTGCTGCACCTGCGGATAGCGTCCCGCGAGCGCAATGCCCAATTGCGCGCGCGCCTCGATCACGCGAAGGCCGGCGAGCTTCAGGTCGCCATTGTTCGCGTCGGCTTGCGCGATCAGCTGTTCGAGGTTCTGGTCGCCGAAAACCTGCCACCATTGGCGCACATCGGGTTGCGCGGCCTGCTGCGTGACCTGCTCGATCGATGCGCTGGTCCATTGTTCGCTCCAGCGCTCGTGCTGCGGCTGAAAGTCAGGCCCTACACGCATGCAACCGCTCAGCGCAGCCGCCAACCCTCCGATGATGCAACCCGCCCCGACCAGCGCCGCCCCGCATCGACTCATTACAGGTGGCACGGCGTCGTCCCCGTGGCGTCAAGGCCGGTTCTGTTTCTGGCACTGCACGGCCTCCGGCTGATCCCTGACCCATCGCCAGAAGAGTTGATAGGCCACCGCGAGCATCACGGGACCAATGAAGAGCCCGACCACGCCGCCCGTTACCATGCCGCCGAGCGCCCCGATCAGTACGACGGGCATCGGCACGGCGACGCCTCGCCCCAACAGCAGCGGCTTGAGCACGTTGTCGGCGAGACCGGCGACGAAGACATAGACCGAGAAGATGACCGTCGCCGTGCCTACGCCGCGCGTAACGATCACGAAGATAATGACGGGAACAGTAATCAATGTGGCCGGCAGCTGCATGATGCCGATCAGCAGCACGGCGAGCGCCAGCAGCCCCGCGCCGGGAATGCCCATCACGATGAACGCGACGCCGATCAGCAGCATCTGGATGAACGCGATTCCCACGACGCCCTGAGCCACCGCGCGAATGGTGGACGTGCACAGGTCGGCGATTTGCGGGCCGTTGTCGGGTCCGGAAATGCGCGATGCGATCTGCACCGTGCTGCGATAGCCCTTTTCGCCGTGCGCCATCAGAATGCCGGCGACGATCAGCGCGAAGAAGAACACCAGCAGCCCCGCACCGAGCCCCGTGACCATGCCGAGCACCCCGAGACCGACCTCCTTGAGTTGCGGCGCGAATTTTTGCGCGAGGCCCGTGAGATCCGTCGAAGCCTGCGCCCAGAAGTCGTAAATGCGCTGGCCCACCAGCGGCCAGGCCGCCACCGACTCGGCAGGCGGCGGAATGCGGAAGCTGCCGCTGCGAAATACCGCCATCGCGCGTTCGATCGAACTGCCCACGGCGACGCCAAGCAGATAGGTCGGCACGAGAATGACAGCGAACGCCACCAGAATGATCAGCGTCGCAATCAATCCGTCCTTGCCGGCAAGCGGTCCTCTGAGCATCGTCTGCAGCGGATACAGCGTCACCGCGAGAATGACGGCCCAGACCATCAGATTGAAGAATGGGAAAAAGATCCGGAAACAGAAAACGGCCAGAACTGCGATGAGTCCGGCACGGATCAGGACATCGAGCAACTCTCTTGACAACGTGCGTTGCGTGATCGCGGTAGGCAACATCCCGTGCCTCCTCACAAGAGACTGTCTTGTTACGCCGACAACGCGCTTCAGATAGATTGCCAGCGCTGATTCGCAGGGTGGCAGGACGGACCGTCAGTGCACCTGCGCCGTCTGGAATACGTATTTCAGCAGCATGCCAAGCCAAGAAAAGACAATGGCCAAAGCCACACCGCGCCACTATAGTATGCATTCAGCCATGCATGGATACTATAGGCACTAAGCCGCTTCTTTTCCATGAAGGTGACAGATGCACCATTCGAATGACACGGTCTGGTGCAACACTGACGAAAAACGCGCTGAATGACAAAGTGATGTTCAGCGAATGAACGCTGAAAATGGAAGCAGCCGCCCCTGAACAGGAATCGTTTTTAAATGACCCGACCGACGAACAGGCAGTGGTCATTTCGCTTTATGGTGAACGCGAAAGTTTCCTACGATCAAAAGATCGTCCTGCCTGGTACTGTCAACAGGTTTCATGCAAAGCGGAAAATGGATCATGCAAGCCATGGCCGCAAGGCGCTTTGTACACCCGCCACGTCGTGCTTTTCAGATCTGACCTGCGGCCCCGCGTGGTTTTGACCGATAGCAATGGAAGTGCGAACAACCCTCCACAAGAAGGAGTGTTCTATGCGGGGTCGACACACCGCCGTTCTCGCTCTACTGCATCACTGGCATCATTGCCTTCCGTCTTCTGATGGTTGGCAGAAGACTTTGCAAGCCTGGCCGCTTGCAACATGCATCGCGCTGATTGCCGCCTTGCTGCCGGGCGCATCGAATGCGCAGGCATTGTCGAACCCTTCTATCGTCGGCGGCAATGTGAAAAAGCACGCGGACGCCGTGCTGGCAGTCATGACGTACACGACGGTGCCCGACGTCACCACCAGCAATCTGTCCGTCAACAACGGCACCACGGGTAATCCCGGGTTCGGCCAGACGCAGTTGGGCGGCGGCTTCACGCTCAGCAAATCGTTTCCGTTATATATGGAAGGCACGCTGGCCTATAGCCGGTACGATCCCATCTTCGTTGCATCCGATGGCTCCGAGCAGCGCGCCGTCCCCACGAAATGGAATACCTTTAGCGGCACCGTCGGCTTGGGGTGGGATTTCCGTATCACCAACGAACTCGTCCTCCGTCCCATCCTCAACGGTACGATCGGACGGGTGTCGAGCGATCTGAAAGTGGGGCAGTCCATCTTCAATCGCGTGACGGACAGCAACCTTCAGTTCCTCGAGAACGGCTCGCTCGACGCCTACGGTTATGGCGGCTCATTGATGCTCGACTTCGAGCATTACCGCGAGAACTACGAGATCGACGCGGAGCTTCGCGCGACGGATATCTATCTGCGCAGTTTCGGCGGATCATCGGAGGCCGTTCAGGGTTCCGCCACGGCGCAACAGGTCAGCCTGTGGACCCGCTGGCGCGCGCCAACCGGTCTTCACGCACTCGACCGGCCCGTGCGCTATGTGCTCGAGGCCGCTTACTCGCACTACTTTGGCGATAGCGCGGGTGTGCTGGGCTTCAACGATCTGACGTCATTGGGCGTCGGCCTCGAACTCGACAGCAGCAGATACCCCGTCATCATCACGCGCACGCGCGCGATGGTGCGCTACGTGTTCGGCAACAACGTACACGGCGTGTCCTTCGGGTTCGCGATGAGCTTCTAGCGAATCACGAACGCGTCGAAGACACGCCGTCGTCGGAGCTTGCGCTCAGTGCATCGTGTATCCGCGGCCGCTCATGCACGCAGAATAGGCCTGGTTGAATGCGCCCATGGCGTTCTGCTTCTGCGTCTCGGCATTGGCCTGTTGCGCGCGCTGGTTCTGGCGCGCACGCATTCCGCCGCCCATGGTTCCGGCGGCGGCACCAATGGCGGCACCCTTGCCCGCATCGCCGGCAATCGCGCCGATCACAGCGCCGCCGGCAGCGCCACGCGCTGCTCCGCCAACCCGCTCGCCGCCACCGACAGCCGGGCCGGACGGCGGCGGAGGCGTTGCAGCCACCGCGGCAGGATCGACGCCCGTCTGCGACTTTGCCCACGACGCGCATGCGCTCTGGTCCTGCTGCTGTTTCTGCGCGCTTTGCCCTTTGGCCGGATAGGCGACGGGCTGAGCCTGCACGATCGCCTGACAACATAGCAGCGCAGCTGCCGTGATGAACGACATACGACGCTTGATGAGTGTGTTCATGAGAATCCCCTTTCTGCTCGCGCGTTCCATCTCAGTCTATTCGGTGCAACGTTCACCTGGTAGTGAATCTTTCACGTCTTACGCCTTGATTCGAAGTACAGCGCATGCCCGACGTCGCCACCCGCACCAGCGAGAGTTCGTAGAAGTTGAAGTTCAGGTCATTCACGTTGTTCTCGACGTAACGGTATGACCATACTTCGCGCTTCATCATGCGGAAATAGGACGTCTCGTAAGGACGGCCAAAATCGATCAGTGCGTCATCGCGCGTCGACTTGTTGAGTTCCGCGCGATAGTTTTCCTGAAGTACCTGGCGAATACTCAACAGCTTTCCCGACGCATGAAGTCGGCAGTCGTGGTCGCGGCGCCCATCGGTTGCGTCGGCTACATCGGGCGCTTGCCGCCATTCGGAACGGCTATAGGTTTCTCGTTGCCGCCTGAAGTACATTCGTCGTGCCTGGGGCGCGACTCAATACGATTGAGTTATAGACCATATTGAATCCGCAAAGCGGCCACGCGCCCCTCGCCCCTGCACCAATGCGTCGCGATTTACATCTGCCCAAAGGGCTTCTTCACGCCCAGCTTGTTGGTCACGGACGTCACGCCCGGCACGCCCTTCGCGATCTGCACGACCCGGTCGATCTGGGACGCATCCGTCACCGTGCCATTCAATGTCACCGCGCCATTTTTGGCAATGACGCTGATATCGCCGGCATTGATGTCCTTTTGCTTCACGATGGCGGCATACACCGCCCGGCGCAGCGCGCGATCCGCCTTCCGTCCGCTGACGGGCGCGGACGTAGCGGATGCGTCGGCGGCGCTTGCCGGCGTGCTGGCCGACTGCGGCTGTGCCAACGCGTCCATCGACGTCGAAATGATCAAGGCGGCGAACACCAGCCCAACTGTATAAATCGTTTTCATGTGTACTCCGTTGAGGCCGATCGAAAATCAGAACGTGTGGCGAATGCCGAGCATTGCAGCTGTCGTCGACACACCCGGCGCGACGGGTGCGCCATAGATGATCGTCTGGTTCATGGTTCCCTTGTTGTCGACATATCCGACCTGCGCATAAGCCTTGGTTCTCTGCGACAGGTTGTACTCCGCGCCAACGGCGAATTCGCTGGAATGATTCGAAGAATTGTTCTTGTCCTTCAGGTAGTAATAGCCCGACGTGACCTTGAAACGCGGACTGAATTGATAACCCAGGCCGCCCGACGCCATTTCGAAGTCCGCGGTATTGCTATGCGCCGGATTTTTGCCGATCGCGTACGACGCGGAGAACGAGAATCCGCTGAGCGTGTACATCGCGCCGAAATAATAGAAGCGGTTATTCGCAAGACCGGTTGCGGGCACGGCGGGCGCGGCAGGATACGTCAACGGGAACGGATTGGTATCGTGTCCGTTGTAGTAGACCGCCGAAAGGTTCAGGCCGTAGTTCGAATACTTGAGCACGGCCGACTCGCGCGTGCCGCCCTGGAACTGGCCACCCACGCCGCCCGGCGCATATTCGAGCGCGACCGATGCGCCATAGAACTTCGGCGAGTTATAGACGAGCGCATTGCTGTCATAAAGCGCGCCGATCGGCGCGTTGGTGCTGGTGCCCGGCCATCCCGCCGCCTGATTGATGCCGAGCCAGGCGGTCAGGATACTGCCGAAGTACTGTGCGCCGCGCACATCGGTTTCAGCCATCGCGTAGATCATCGGGATGATCTGCCGGCCGGCGTCGAACGTGCCGTACGGACTG
>NZ_JACFYJ010000239.1:0-1633 GCF_037126505.1 Paraburkholderia bengalensis | reverse complement strand
TCCAGCTTGTGTGGAAACTGGTTTTCCGCGTCTATGCGAGCGATTGCCGATCAGGTCAATCTTGTTCGGCCCAGACAGCTTGCACCGATCAACCATCGCGTGCGCAACAAAGCCCCTCAGGGCCTTAGCTTTCGACCATCTTCATCGCCTTCAATGTTCCCTGAACGCCGAGTATGTTCATGACCCGCTTGAGGTTGTAAGCCAACACCTGAAGACTCATCTCCGTACTCACCCGCCTGAGCGTCCTGGTCAGGAAGTGTGCGGGGCCCATCCAGTGCTTGAGCGTGCCGAAGACATGCTCAACGGTACTTCTGCGGATGGTCATGGCGTCAGGTTTCCGGTCGAGCCGACGCTGCGTCACTTCAAGCACATTCTCGTGCTCCCATCGCCGAATTCGACGATAGTCAGACGGTGAACATCGTTCCTTGATGTGGCAGCGTGGGCACGCGCTGGGCCAGTAGACTCGCAGATTCAGGTCGTGCTCGACAGTCGTGAATCGATGGATCGCCCGCTCGCCAGCAGGGCATCGATACGTGTCGCTTTTCGCTATGTAGATAAAGTCGGCTTTCGTAAACAGACCTTTTTTCCGGGATGCCGACGTGAGCGGTTTGGGAACATACGCGCTGATGCCATTCAGATCGCATGCCCTTATCTCCGGCCCGCTGAAGTAACCGCGGTCCGCAACAACCTTCAGCTTCGATCTGCCCATCGCGCGCTTCGCGGATATCGCCATTTTGCTGAGTTGTCCATGATCGTTGCCGACATTCGTTACTTCGTGTTCAACGATCAGATGATGTTTCGTATCAACCGCTGCCTGGACGTTGTAGCCCACTATGCCGGAGCCTCTTCCACTCGTTGCCATCGAGCGTGCGTCCGGATCCGTCAGCGACAACTGCCTGTCCGGTTGCTCTTCCAGTTGCCTGCCGATCTGCTTGAGTTCACGCATCTGCTGGCGCAGCACGGCGATCTTCTCGTAGAGCCTGACCGTCTTCACATCGAACCCGGTAGGACTGGTGCGGTCTGCACTTTCAATCAGATCGAGATATCGCTGCACGCTTTCCTCGATCTGCTTCTGGCGCTTGTCGATCTTGCTTGCCGTGTAGTTCCTGTCGCGGGTGTTCGACGCCTTGAACTTGCTACCGTCGATAGCCACCATGTCACTGGATAGCAGCTTGAGCCCGCGACACAGTTCGACGAAACGCCGGCATACGTTGCGGATCGCGGCGCCGCTGTCACGGCGGAAGTCCGCGATCGTCTTGAAGTCCGGAGCAAGCCGTCCTGTCAGCCACATCAACTCAACATTGCGTTGGCATTCGCGCTCAAGTCTCCGGCTCGACGGTATCCGGTTCAGATAGCCGTAGATATAGATCTTCAGCATCACGCCAGGATGGTAAGACGGCCGGCCTGTGAGCGCCGGTGTAGTACCGTTGAAACCGAGCTCTGCGAGATCAAGTTCGTCGACGAAGGCATCGATTACTCTCACCGGATTGTCCTGCCCGACGTAGTCATCGACACATTCGGGAAGTAGTGCGACCTGCTTGCGGTCATCGCCTTCAACGAATCGCTTCATGAGTCACCCGGTCTCAGCGCGTTGATTTAGTTTAGGCGATCAATGCGTTTTCACACAGGCTGG
>NZ_JACFYJ010000238.1:0-1664 GCF_037126505.1 Paraburkholderia bengalensis | reverse complement strand
TGTCAAAGCCAGATTCAAATGTCCGCTGTCCAGCCAAGTTCAGATGTCCGCTTTTGCGGGGTTAGAAATCTCTATCTCGGGGTTTCAACTCACGCAGTGTCGAAGGATGGCGCCTGAACGGGCAGGGCGCTTACGCCTGTTCCACTGTCGCTTGCGGACCGCCGGCCAGGTTTGCCGGGTGAGGGCTCAGCCTTTTTGTGTTGAGCCAGATCCACAATTGCACGCTCCATATCGGCCTGGGTGAACTCGCGCTGCTTCTTCTTGCCCGGCTCACGTACGTTCCGGTTGGTCCGGGTCGAGTCGCCCCGGTTCGTCCGGGACGGAGCTTTACCGATCCTGCTGTTGTCGCGTTGAGCCTGAATCGCCTGCGCGACCTGCAGCACGTGAGCCAGCCGCTTGTGCTCGACCACCGCGCCCTGATCGATTTCGGCCAGCCGGTCATATCGTCTGCAGGGCAATACACGTCCGTTTCCCCGCAATTCGATACGCCCATCCGGGTACTCCCACACCTCGATATACCGATCGATCAGCGCCCGGTTCTCCGGCGTATCGTCCAGCAGATACATGACCCGGTCGTACTGCGCCGTGAGCGACTTCGTGACTTTCCGCGGTTCACGCCACGTCAGCACCAGATCGAGATTCTCATCAACGCGCAAAGGGCGGTGCGCGTCGAAATCGCTCTTTGGGGGCTTCGCAAAGCGCGCGTTGTACGCCGCGATGAATGACGGTGCCCAGGCGTTGGCTTCAGCCACTGTGCTGATACCACGCAGCCTCAGCTCCTTGACCAGGCGATCCTGCAGCGTCAGGTGAGCACGCTCGACGCGCCCCTTGGCCGGGCTGCTGTTCGCACAGAACGCGTCAATGTTCAGCTCGTACATTGCCCGGCCAAAGTGCGTCACGCTGGTGCCAGTCTTGCTGGCGGTTGTACTGCGAAAGACGCTCGCCTTGTCGCTGTAGAAAGCGCCGGGCTTGCCATGGCGTTCGATGTACGCGCGCGTCGCTTCAAAATAACTGAAGGTCGATTCGGTGGCCGTGAAGTGCAGCGTCATCAGGCGGCTCGTAGCGTCATCCACGTACACCAGCAGCGTGCACGCCGGTGCGCGTTCCTCGAACCAGCGATGATCGCTGCCATCGATCTGCACCAGCTCGCCCAGGCACGCGCGCCGCGCTCGCGGCTGGTAGACCTTCGGCGGACGCTGGCGGCGCGGCACCCACAGGCCGGCGGCCGTCATGAGCCCACGCACCGTTTCCTTCGCCAGGCGAATGCCATGACATTCATACAGCTTCTCGCAGGCCAGCGTCGGCCCGAAATCCGCGTAGCACTCACGGATGATCGAGATTGCACGATCGGCCGTCACGGCATCCAGACGGTTGTTGCTGGGCTTTGATCGACGACCTGACACGAGACCCGGCGCACCCAGATCACGCAGTCTGCCGACCAGTCTGCGGATCTGCCGCGTCGTCAGCCCGAGCCGTTCCGCGGCACGCCACGGGTTGAGCGTGCCGTCCGCCACGTCCTGAATCACCTTGTACCTGTCCAGCTCGCGCATCGTCATGGTTATCCGTTCTGTCGCAGCCATCGAAGCTCCCGGTGCCGGTTAGCCGGCGGCCGGTCAGCTTACGATGGTCCGAAAAGCGGACATCTGAACTTGGCTAAAAGCGGA
>NZ_JACFYJ010000237.1:0-1740 GCF_037126505.1 Paraburkholderia bengalensis | reverse complement strand
ATGAAAACGAAAGCAGCAATCGCATGGAAGGCCGGCGCACCGTTGACGATCGAAGAAGTCGACCTCGAAGGGCCGCGCGCGGGTGAAGTGCTGATCGAAGTGAAGGCGACGGGTATTTGCCATACCGACTACTACACGCTGTCGGGCGCCGACCCCGAAGGCATCTTCCCGGCCATTCTCGGCCACGAAGGCGCGGGCGTCGTCGTCGATGTCGGGCCGGGCGTCGGCACGTTGAAGAAGGGCGATCACGTGATTCCCCTCTACACGCCCGAATGCCGTCAATGCAAGTTCTGCCTGTCGCGCAAGACCAATCTCTGCCAGGCGATCCGCTCGACGCAAGGCAAGGGCCTGATGCCCGATGCGACCTCGCGCTTCTCGCTCGACGGCAAGCCGCTGTTCCACTACATGGGCACGTCCACCTTTTCGAACTACATCGTCGTGCCGGAAATCGCCGTCGCGAAGATCCGCGAAGACGCGCCGTTCGACAAGGTCTGCTACATCGGCTGCGGCGTGACGACGGGCGTCGGCGCGGTCGTGTATTCGGCGAAGGTCGAGGCGGGCGCGAATGTCGTCGTGTTCGGTCTGGGCGGCATCGGCCTGAACGTGATTCAGGGCGCGAAGATGGTCGGCGCGGACAGGATCATCGGCGTCGACATCAATCCGGGCCGCGTCGAACTCGCGAAGAAGTTCGGCATGACGCACTTCATCAACCCGAACGAGGTCGAGAACGTCGTCGATCACATCGTGCAACTGACGGACGGCGGCGCGGACTATTCGTTCGAGTGCGTCGGCAACACGAAGCTGATGCGTCAGGCGCTCGAATGCACGCACAAGGGCTGGGGCCAGTCGTTCATCATCGGCGTGGCGGCGGCGGGCGAAGAAATCAGCACGCGGCCGTTCCAGCTGGTCACGGGCCGTCAGTGGAAGGGCTCGGCGTTCGGTGGCGCGCGCGGCCGCACCGACGTGCCGAAGATCGTCGACTGGTACATGGAAGGCAAGATCAATATCGACGATCTGATCACGCATCACCTGAAGCTCGACCAGATCAACGAAGGCTTCGACCTGATGAAGAAGGGCGAGTCGATCCGCTCGGTCGTGATCTATTAAGGAGCGCGCGATGCTCGAACTGATCGAATCGCACGCGTCGTTCGGCGGCACGCAGCGCATTTACAGGCACGAGTCGAAGGCAATCGGCCTGCCGATGCGCTTTTCCGTCTTCATGCCGAAAGAAGCTGCGCAGACCAGGGTGCCGGCGCTGTTCTATCTTGCCGGGCTGACCTGCACTGAAGAGACGTTTCCGATCAAGGCGGGCGCGCAGCGTTTCGCCGCGCAGCACGGCATCGCGCTGATCGCGCCGGACACGAGCCCGCGCGGCGCGGGCGTGCCGGGCGAGACGGATTCGTGGGACTTCGGCGTGGGCGCGGGCTTCTACGTCGACGCGACGCAAGCGCCGTGGTCGAAGCACTATCGGATGTACTCGTACGTGCGCGACGAGTTACGCGAAACGGTGGTCAACGAACTGCCCGTCGATGGCGAACGGCTCGGCATCTTCGGCCACTCGATGGGCGGTCACGGTGCGCTGATGCTGGCGTTGCGCAATCCGGACATCTATCGCTCGGTATCGGCGTTCGCGCCCATTGCGGCGCCCACGCGCTGTCCGTGGGGCGAGAAGGCGTTCAGCGGTTATCTGGGCGCGGACCGCGAAGCGTGGAAGCAGTACGACGCGAGCGAACTCGTCGG
>NZ_JACFYJ010000236.1:0-1742 GCF_037126505.1 Paraburkholderia bengalensis | reverse complement strand
CGCGACGCCGATATAGCCGCGCAGCTGCCTGCGCGTAGAGATATTGAGCAGGAATGCGGCGACGTGCTCCCGCGCCGACATGACACCAGGCAGCATCATCAGCGCGCTTTCGCGTACGATCTCCGTGCTCATCAGCACGTAGATCCGGTGCTGGAGCGAGCGGCTTTCGAGGCACTGCTTTACGGGCAGAGAAAGGGCCGGCTTGTAGCCTGGCACCCTGCCTGTTTTATTCCGGCGATTACGTCCATGCCGCTCCCAACAGGCAGGTGAAGGTCGATCAGGACCACGTTGGGCCTGATCCATTCGATATCGCGCAGGGCCTGAGTGGCGTCATCGGTCGTGCCCACGACCTCGGCCAGTCCAGTCGCCCTGACAAACGCGACAAGCTGTCTGAGCACGAGCGTCGAATCCTCAATGACATACACCGGCAGTTTTGCAAGCGGCTGATCTATGAGGCGAGTCTGCACGATCACGGTCTGCCTGACCATCGGCGGGTGCTTCTTTTAATCGGAGCTGCAGAGGTACGGGTAGCAATTTTCCTACCGACGTCGGCACGGAGGCCCTTTGACGCATGTCAACAGTCGAGGCTGCCAGCAAGCCATGATTCTGGTTGACCACGTGCGTGAACGTCGGGAACACGACTCGAGAGGTGACAGTGGGCGTCGGAATGGACATCCTCTATTTCGGCTTCAGCGGTTCCGACCTGCTGGAAGCGGAAGCCGCCATGGAATTGCTCCGGCTCGAGCGCTTCAAGTCGATCGTGCTCGGCTGCAAGCTGGCGATTGGACTCACGCGAACGGATTCGGGAGGTGTTCGATACGAGGTCAGCCTGGATGTCGTCACGACCGCTGATGGTGCCGCGCTCATCGGGCACGGCATAAGCGAAAGCGCCGAAACGGCCATCCGCAGCGCCTTTGATTCGGCCGAGAAGCAGCTGGAAACAGCAATCGTCAGAGCGGGAAGACAGTCACGTTAGCTGGGCAAGACGCATTGCAAACTGTTGTCGCGTCGCTGTGCTCCCGAGGTAAGAGCGGCGCCGAAGCAGAGAACCCTACGCTCCTGTCCCACAGGAGCATCGCATGCGGGCAGTTCGTCCGACTGGTCGGTTTATGCAGTGATAGCGGAGATGCAGCCGCTTATTCCACCCACCGTTCTGCGAGAGGTTGCGTACGTGCTTACCGTTAACCATCAACTTGTGCAGTATCGGCGTCCGGGCATGGGATGCATACAGCGGTGCCGGCATCCGTCGACCACAGGGAGCGTTCATGGATCTGCAAAAGGAGCTTGAAGAACTGCGGCGCGCCGACGAACATGTTGCGCTGGCCAGGCGTTGTATCGAACAGCAAAGGCAAATTGTATCGCGGCTCGCCGCGGGTGGCCGCGATGCATCCATGGCCCGCCAGCTTCTGCGAACGATGGAGGAGACGGTGACAGTCGCCAGTCTGCACCGTGCCCTCATTTCACGCGTTGTGGCGAGTTGCCGCGCAGTCGCGAAGCGCAAGCAAACACAAGAATCCCGTTCGCAGTGATACATGTCCGTCTCGCGCCCGCGATCGTACGGGCCCGATCGGCTACGGGTCCGCTATATGAGGTTAAGCGGTCACACGAATGCTCACGCAACATTGCGAACGGACGACCGCTATTGGCCGGTTCCGGCTAGTTGTTGATGCGGTCGCGTATCGATGCTGGGGCTTTCGGTTCCCAATACCCAGCGCTACCGTGATACCTTTCCGCGTGCAACC
>NZ_JACFYJ010000235.1:0-1790 GCF_037126505.1 Paraburkholderia bengalensis | reverse complement strand
TCGTGCTCGATCAGCAGGATCGTCTTGCCGTCCGCGCGGATCTTGTCGAGCAGCTTCGTCAGCTCGACCTTCTCCGTCGCGTTCATGCCGGCCGCCGGTTCGTCGAGCGCGAGCAGCTTCGGATCGGTGGCGAGCGCGCGCGCGATTTCCAGACGCCGCTGGTGACCATACGACAGATTGCGCGACGTGTAGTCGGCGTACTGCAGCACGCCGACGTAGTCGAGCAGTTCCAGCGCGCGCTCCTTGATCTCGCGCTCTTCCTGGCGCTCGGCGGGCGTCTGGAACACGGCGCCCAGCAGGCCGTGTTTCGTGCGCACGTGCCGGCCGACCATCACGTTTTCCAGCGCGGTCATGCCGCCGAACAGACGAATGTTCTGGAACGTGCGCGCGATGCCCGCCTTCGCCACCTGATAGACGGCCGTCGGCGTGTACGGCGTGCCGTCGAGCTTGAACTCGCCGGAGTCCGGCGTGTACAGACCGGTGATCACGTTGAAGAACGTGGTCTTGCCGGCGCCGTTCGGGCCGATCAGACCGTAGATGGTGCCTTCCTCGATCTGAAGGCCCACGTCCGAGAGCGCCTGCAGACCGCCGAAGCGCTTGTTCACGCCCTTCACGGACAGACGGATGGGTTTGTCACTCATGTTGGTTTCTCCTGTCTGCCGTTTAGGCACGCGCCGGCTTCTTGCCGTTGCGTTTCGCGATCCTCGCGATCTTGTCTTCGTGCTTCGGCGCGGGCCACAGGCCTTCCGAGCGGTACAGCATGATCAGCACCATTGCGAGTGCGTAGACAAGCTGACGGATCACTTCCGTATCGACGATCTCGTGACCGAACACCATGTTCTGCAGCGGCCCCATCGTCGAGCGCAGGAATTCCGGCAGCACGGCGAGCAGCACCGCGCCCAGAATCACGCCGGGAATGTGGCCCATGCCGCCCAGCACCACGCACGCCAGCACGACGATCGACTCCGGCAGCGTGAACGATTCCGGCGACACGAAGCCCTGGAACGCGCCGAACATCGCACCCGACAGGCCGCCGAACGACGCGCCCATCGCGAACGCCAGCAGCTTCACGTCGCGCGTGTTGATGCCCATTGCCTTCGCGGCGATTTCGTCTTCGCGGATCGCGGCCCATGCGCGGCCGATACGCGAGTGCTGCAGACGCGTACACACCCAGATCACGAACAGCGCGCACAGCACGAACACGTAGTAGTACGAGTACACCGACGGAATCTGCAGGCCGAAGAACGAGTGCGTCTGCGCGAGGCTGAAGTCGCCGACGTGAATCGGATCGATGCCCGTGATGCCCTTCGGGCCGTTGGTGATGTTCACGGGGCGGTCGAGGTTGTTCAGGAAGATCCGCACGATTTCCCCGAAGCCCAATGTCACGATGGCCAGGTAGTCGCCGCGCAGACGCAGCGTCGGTGCGCCGAGGATCACGCCGCAGATCGCCGCAATCGCCATCGCGCACGGCACGATGATCAGGAACGGTATGTGCAGGCCGCCCGGCGCGAGATGCGCGATCCATTCGAATTGCGACGACAGGTGCGGCGAACTCAGCAGCGCCGCCGTGTAGGCGCCCACCGCGTAGAACGCGATATAGCCCAGGTCCAGCAGGCCGGCGAAGCCGACCACCACGTTCAGGCCCAGCGCCAGCATCACGTACAGCATCGCGAAGTCGAGCACGCGGACCCAGTAGTTGCCGCCCGCCGTGCCGATGATGAAAGGCGCTGCGATCACGAACACGGCGGTGATGATGCCCACCGTCAGCGTCTTCGTCAGGTTCCGTTCTG
>NZ_JACFYJ010000234.1:0-1853 GCF_037126505.1 Paraburkholderia bengalensis | reverse complement strand
CAGACCGCAAGAAAACTCCGTGCTTCAGGGCGGAGATGAATTGCGCATCTGGAAACGAAATCCGTCGGTCCACGCTGCCCGCGCTGCCCGTTGCCTATACGTTGATATTGCAAAACATCAACGTACCGAATGCCGAAGCGTCGCAGTGCACCACGCAAGCGTAATACCAACGAAAACCGCAAGGAAGTACGCTCGGCACGCCTGTCGGCGGTGCCCCAGGTCGCCAACGCGACGAAGCTCGCTGCCGTCCATCTGCGCATTGACCATGTCCGGACGCTGAAAAACCGGATCAGCGACTACGTTCATCAAGGCCTGCCCGCGTTGATTCGCTCACCGCCCGCGTTCAAGGCAGGTTATCAACAGTTCAGCGGTACCGGCGTGCTCAACGCGGGGGAGACGCAAACACTCTTTCATGGCATTTTCGGGGACTACGAGCGGGCGTGGGATCGACGCGTTCAGCAACGTCCATTCTTTGTGCAGGCGGGTTGGTCCGCCGACCGTTATGTCCGGCCAGTGACCCGTAAGGTGGGAGGCGTCATTCAGCTGATGTATCTCCCCGGCGCGCCGAAACCGGGCGATTTCTGCCTGAAGCGCCAGCAGACTGATCTCACACGCGCCTCTGCGTATCTATTGCGGGTCGGCGACCTCGCAACGTTCGACCCTGAACAGGTTAAGGACAAGGCGTTGCGCGCTGTAATGCGCAGGTTACAGGGCGCTCCCGAGATGTGGTCGCGTCTGTCTGCGCTGGTCGAAGCGCGCCGTGCCCGCGTGCTCGTCAGAATCAAACTGCAGCAATACCGGACGGGCACTCACACAATTCACCCGGAAATCGGCTCATCAGGGCTGGTCGTTGACGAGTCGAACCGAAAATACCCTACTTCCTCAAGGTCCGCAAAACAGATAGAAAGAAGGACGGCCACGTCTACCTCCCGCTGCTTGTCGACCGCAAAAGGATTGACCCGGCGGCACTGCGTACGAACGCCTCATTCCTGCTCAAGGCAAACGGGCGCAAGGTCGACGTCATTCTGACGGCCGAAGCAGACGCGCCGACGTTCGTGCCGCAGGGACGTACGCTCGGCATTGACGCAAACGCAAAGCACAACCTGTTGCACGATTCGGAAGGCCGGGCATATGACTACGACCGCCTGTACCTTGACTCACTGCTTGTCCTGCTCGAGAAGCTCGACCGGACCGGGAACCAGGAACTTCGACTACCGTGACCGGGGCCGCCTGCGCAAGCTGCTGCTGCGCAACGAGTGGAAGCTCAAGACGATGCTGTCGGCGTGGGTTAAAGGCTGGGCCGCTGAGGGCGTGACCGACGTTGTGCTCGAAGACCTGTCGATTTCGAAGGACGCGACATTCCTCCGGCACGAGCTGCACAATGTCAAATACAGCCGGCTCAACAGGCTGCTGCGACTGTCGTCGCTCAAGCCGTGGCTCGCGTCGATGTGCGAGAAACAACACATCCGCGTGCATACGACTCACGCGGCGTATTCGAGTCAGGAGTGCCCCGGGTGTCACACCATTGACCGGGACAATCGCAAGACGCAGGAAGAATTTGAATGTGTCGGCTGTGGCCTTACGGCCAATGCCGACACGAATGCCGCCATCAACCTCAACGCAAGGCTGACCGACGATGTTCTGCGGGAAGAATTGCACATAGTTGATGTTCACGGACGCCTCTCGCCGAAACCCATGCAATACAAGGCGGTGAAGCAGGCGTTGCTTGAGCGATGGCGAGACGCGACCGGTGGTTTAACTGAATCCCTTACACCGGTAGCGGAGTTTTACACGGCTCCATTGAAAATGGCGCTTCAAGGGGAAGCTCCGGCCTTCAGGCCGGGGTAGTTCAC
>NZ_JACFYJ010000233.1:0-1863 GCF_037126505.1 Paraburkholderia bengalensis | reverse complement strand
GTAAGCGTTGCTTCACTACCGTCTGTTCATAGGTGCTCGAAATCGGCAACCTAGTTCCCACCAGATCAAGTGGGAATCAGAACGATGGAAACGAAGGCGGTAGGCCGACGACTGGGATCCAAGAACTACTCGAAGGCATTCCGGGCGATGGTCATAGAGCAATCAAACGATCCGGCCCGTTCGATCGCGGACGTAGCACAGGAACACGGTTTGAACGCCAACATGATCGCGCGCTGGCGTCGTGCTCATGAGCGCGCTCAATCGATTACGCAAGCTCAGCCCGCTGAGACGTTCATTCCTGTGCATTTGCCCGTGCCGGCGCAATTGACGTCGAGTATCGTCGTCGAGTGTGGCGCCGTGCGAGTCCGCTTCGATGGACCACCTGACCTGAGCGCGCTTCGGACGGTACTGGCAACGTTGCGGTCGTCGTCGTGATTGGCCTGCCATCAGGGACGCGTGTCTGGCTGGCTGCCGGTGTGACCGACATGCGGGCCGGGTTTAACAGTCTCGCCGCCAAGGTGCAGACCGTGCTGGAACGCGATCCGTTCTGCGGGCACGTCTTCGTGTTTCGTGGCAAACGCGGCGACCTGCTCAAGGTGCTGTGGTGGAGCGGCGATGGCATGTGCCTGCTGATGAAGCGACTCGAGAAGGGGCGCTTCGTATGGCCTCAAGCCGACAGTGGCGTTATTTGCCTGAGCCCGGCGCAACTATCAATGCTGCTGGAAGGCATCGACTGGCGGCAACCGACGAGAACAGCACGACCGACCTCAGCGTTGTAAACGTCGTTGCTGGCGCGTAAACTGCCTGCATGACGCGCGCGAACCCACTTCCCGACGATGTCGAAACGCTGAAGGCCATGCTGCTCAGCCAGGAAGCAGCACTGCGCGAGCGCGACGCGCAAGTGCTCAAACTGCAGGAAACGGTCGACTCGCAACAAGCTGCGCTGGCTTCGCGCGCAGCGGAAGTCGAACACCTGAAGCTGCTCATTGCCAAGCTGCGCCGTATGCAGTTCGGTCGCAAGTCGGAGAAGCTGGACCGTCAGATCGAGCAACTTGAGCTGCGTCTCGAAGAGCTTGAGACTGACGAAGGCGCGGCACCGGTCGAAATCCCGAAGACGCCGCGCACGGCCGTAGAACAGGCACCGCGCAAGCCACTGCCCGATCATCTGCCGCGAGATATCCAGACGCACTTACCCGAGTCTGCAGGCAAGTGCATGCAGTGCGGTGGTCTGATGAAGTCGCTGGGCGAAGACGTCGCCGAACAACTTGAGTACGTACCGGCCAGCTTCCGGGTCATTCGTCATGTGCGCCCGAAGTTTGCCTGCGTGTGTTGCGACCACATCTCTCAGGCGCCTGCACCGAGCCGCCCCATCGAACGCGGTCTCGCCGGCCCAGGGCTGCTGGCGCACGTGCTGGTCTCAAAGTTCGCAGACCACATACCGCTTTACCGGCAGTCAGTCATGTACGCGCGAGAAGGCATCGAGCTTGATCGCTCACTGCTTGCGAAGTGGGTCGGTCACGCGGCGACGCTGCTGCAGCCGCTCGTTGAAACACTGCGTCGTCACGTGATGTCGGCGACGAAACTGCATGCCGACGACACGCCGGTTCCCGTGCTTGCTCCGGGCAACGGCAAGACGAAGACGGGTCGCTTGTGGGTGTACGTGCGCGATGATCGTGCATCGGCCGACATCACACCGCCGGCGGTGTGGTTCGCCTATACGCCAGATCGCAAGGGTATCCATCCACAGCAGCACCTCGGGCCGTTCAAAGGTACGCTGCAAGCCGATGCATACGGTGGCTACCAGGCCATCTACGAAACCGGGCGCGTCACGGAGGCGGCTTGCTGGGCGCATTATCTCGAGTT
>NZ_JACFYJ010000231.1:0-1912 GCF_037126505.1 Paraburkholderia bengalensis | reverse complement strand
CCAATCGTGTCGTACGGCTTTCTGGACGGGGTCACGTTGACGATCAACGGCGCGGTGGTGTTCGTTCCTGTCGCACGCGCCCAATCCGCTGGACCGCCCAGCGACATTTCCAGTCCATCAGTGCAGTATTCCGCTTCGCAACTGGTCTGGTGGAGTGCCAGCGGCGTCTACTTCGCGGCATCGGACTGTGCCGGCGGGGGCTACCTGAGCATTTTCGACGCGTTGTATAACTTCTACGCTCCCTCAAGGCCGTCGATTCCTGTGCGGGCGGGGGCAAACGTCACCTTGTACATCGCCGCGGACAGCGCATCGGCGCACACCTCTGTCAGTTCTTTCTTTTCGACGGCATTGAGTCGTTGTGAGTCCTTTCAGCCGGATTCGATAGAGCTATGGAAGTCCGAAAGCACGTTTGACCTCACGGGTCGTTACCCTGAGCCGCTCAGCGCGCATTACTGAAGAAAGGTCAGGTTATGGTCCCGCTATCGCGCAGCGTTGCATTGATCTGCTGCTTACTCGCAGCAGCGGCGTCGTACGGACAAGACCAACGCGGGTTGGATAAACGTAACGCTGAGCGCGTCGCTGCGGTGTTCGACGCAAACGGCACTTACGTCGGAAACGCCGAAGCATTTGACGCGAACTTCGGCGTCGAAATGGCGATCAATGGCGCTGTGGTTTACGTGGGTATCCAACGCTTATCGGACGACAATTTTTCCAATGCATCGGCTTCAAGATTCCGGTGGAAGGCCATCGACTGCACGACGGCCGCCAACTGCAGCAACCCACTGCTCGTCAGTTGTGGGGGGGGCTTTGTGTCCGACCAGGCCGTCCATGGCGATCAGACGCGGTTCAGACGTGACTCTCTACATTGCAACCCCGTCGAATTCGATCGCAGGCAACGCCTTTAATCCCGAGTGGGCGGTGGAGGCGACCTACGATCTGACTTTGCACCATCCGGAGCCACTGACTGTCCGGTATTGAGCGACCAGAACAACCGATAGGAGGAACTCATGCGTCGGCTGATTGCGGCAGCGCTTCTGACTTGCGCGGCGACGGCATCGTCAGGCGACGATGCACATGGAGACCGCCATCCATCTCAAGACAAAGAGCCACGGCATCTGCAGCTTCTGGACGCGCAAGGCCGCCGGGTCGGCCGACTGACATCGCTTGGCGGCGCCGACGGCGTGCTGCTCGTTAGTAATGGCGTGCCGATATTCGCGGCGATCGAACGAAGGAGCGACACCAACGGAACGTCTGCGACTGACTTCCAGTGGTCTGCGCCGTCCGTCCTTTCCTACCCGACGGCGGGCTGTAGCAGTGCGCCCATGGTTCGGTACGACTCGAACGCATACAGGCAACAGGCCGCGCGCCCGTCCATGGCCGTCAGAAGTGGTCCGGACGTCGTCATCTATATCGCGTCCGACGGCTACTCGACTGCGGTTAGAAACGTCTCGGCGTTTTCAGCGACTCACGGTTGCGAAGAACTGGTCGGTGCGCCGAGAAACATATGCCCCGACGGCTGCGTTTGGCCACCGTCCCACGCGTATGTGTTGCCGTACGCATCGCAGGCATGGCCCGTCGCGGACACGTACGATTTGACCGGCCGGTTCCCCGAGCCACTCACAATCGGTGATTCCTCGCGAGCTACGCAAAGCGATACAGATCGCAGCGGACAACATCGCAGATAAAACGCTCGTAGAAGTAATTCCTGAGAGCCCTTCGGTCTTCGTCTCGTTTGACAGGCTCGCGGCGGGGGCCGCATGGGACGACTACGTCGAGTACCATTTTCGCTGCCTGCATTGCAATGAAGCTTTTTGGTTGCACGCGGAAAGGTATCACGGTAGCGCTGGGTATTGGGAACCGAAAGCCCCAGCATCGATACGCGACCGCATCAACAACTAGCCGGAACCGGCCA
>NZ_JACFYJ010000230.1:0-1922 GCF_037126505.1 Paraburkholderia bengalensis | reverse complement strand
CTGAGCCGCCCCCTTCCGATACGACCAGTGCACCGACATGCTGGTCTCGCATCTGCACGGCCGCCTCCTGCAGACTGCAGGTCGCCGGAATATGGACCACACCCTGGCTGTAGAACTCACTGACTTTCATGGCAAACCTCCTCAGACTTGCGACCCAGCATTGCAATAATGAGAGCCATCGCCAGTCATATCCTGACTCTGATCACAAGGCCAACACCGCAAGCTGCGGGCGGCCGGCCCAACCCATCTCCTAGTCGCGCCGCCATCTCGCGCGCAGCACACCTTCGGCATCGCGATATTCGATCGTAAGGTGACCGTGATGCGCACGAACGAGCGCCTCGGAGAGTCTTCGCAGGGTGTGTGGGCCAGTGGTAGTCACCCGCATTCCTTCTGGCTGATCTTCGATGCTCATCAATCGCTCGAGCACATGAAGCTTTTCTTCATCTGCTGACGCGTGACGCAAGAGTGAGGCAACCTCGTCATGATGCGTACGCAGATACTCTCCCGATTCCAGCCATAGTTCGCCTGCTGGCGCGTGTTCAAGTATTCGGCGGCACGCTGGGCAGACCAGCTGACTTGTGTGTTCTGCGCTTGCACTCCACTTCCAGCGTCCATTTTCATACACGGCGCCACATTCTCGGCAGCTCGTACCACCCTGCTCGCGCACTGGCGACCGATAGCTATCGGTTGTGCGTGGCTGGAACCGTTTGTCTCGGCGCATCGTCGACACGTTCCGGTTGCGAGACTCTGTCATGATTTGTCTCCAGATAGATTTCCAGCCGCGCAGCGTATTCTTCACCGCGGGCGGTCCTGACTGATGAATTATCTTCGTCCATCGGCCACGCCCCGGGTTGACCGACATCAACGGACCGCCTGTCTCGTCCGCGAGCTTGTTTGCAACGCGGAATAAAAGCGATCCGTCTTGATCTTCGACGCGCCAGGCCGTCACAGCCGGTCACGCACGCTGCTTCAGTTCGAAATGTGGCTGCCGCCCCGCGACGAGCGACAGCTCCGACAGCAGCGCACACGCCGAGTCGAGCAGATCGTCTAGCGAAATGACGCCAGCCAGTTCCCCAACCTCATCGACAACAGGCATGCGGCGGATCGCATGCAACCGCATCCGTTTCGCGATCTGCCACACGTCCTCCCAGTCATATACGACGACAACCGGCGACGACATCACGTCGTCGACGAACAGTTTCGCCGCATCGACTTCTCGAGCGAGTACCTCGAGAACGATGTCCCGGTCGGTCACTATTCCTTTTGGACGCAGCTTGCCGTCCGGGGTCGCCTCCACGGCAACGATATCGCCGACGTGATTGACCCGCATGGTCTTGCATGCTTCCAGAACAGTCGTGCTTAATGGGCACGTAATGACGTCTCTCGTACAAATATCGGCGGCTTTCATACTGTCCTCCTCACTCGGTGGAACGCGTAGCAATGTCATCAGGCTAGCGGCGCGGGCTGGGCCGGCTTTGACCGGCGTCATGCGGGCGAACAATGTCCGTCGCCGAACATCGCGTCGAGGGCAGCGATAAATCCGTCGACCCGTGCAGGATCAAGTCCGTCGATGCCGGCGGCGGCCAGCCTTCCGTTTCCGCCGAATTTCCTGCATAGGCGGTCTGCGCCGCACGGCGCTCTCACGCTGACGACATACTTGCCGTCGGGCCGTGGCACGAGGACGGCATGCCCGCGCAAAGGCTCGCGTCTTGCCAAGAGGTTGGCAAACTCGCCTTGCACACGGTGTGACCATGCAGCCGCCGGCAACATATAGGCCGATGCGTTCGCCACGCGCTGCACCGTCGCGAGCCTTGAAGCACAATCGAGATCTTCCATGCGTGCCAGCGTCAGGCGGCCCGGCAGGTTGGTGGCCGCAATGAAATCCAAAGGGTTTGAAAACGGCTGAATATCCCGATACATCG
>NZ_JACFYJ010000022.1:0-101566 GCF_037126505.1 Paraburkholderia bengalensis | reverse complement strand
CGGGACGCGCTCCCGGCATCTCATCGGTTCCGTCGGTCCCGTCGGCCGGATCGCGCGCACGGTGCGCGGCGCCCGCCTCGCGCGCGTCGCCTGGCTTGCGCGCGCTCCCCTTCGATTGCAGCGACGTCAGCACTGTCGCCAGCTTTCGACGCCCTCGCGCGAGCCGCGACATCACGGTGCCCACGGGCAGATCGGCGATCTGCGCGATCTCGCGGTAGCTCAGCTCTTCCAGCTCGCGCAAGATCAGGACCTCGCGATACTCGACGGCCAATTGTTCGAGCGCCTCGTGCACGAGCCGCGTGTCCTCGTCGCGGATCATCAGCGCTTCGGGGTCGGGCGAGCTCGAATTCCAGCCTTCGAACGACTCGTCGTCGAGGTTCTCGTCGAACTCGATGGTCGCGTTCACGCCGCCCGAGCGCCTGCGCCATTCCGTGTACCACGTGCGCCGCACGATCGCGAGCAGCCAGGGCCGCGCCGTCTCGCCGTGGAACGTGTCGAAAAAACGGAATGCGCGCATGTATGCATCCTGCACGACGTCGTCGGCGTCGTGCCCGTTGCCGCACAGCCAGCGCGCCAGGTTGTACGCCGCGTCGAGATGCGGCAGCGCCATCTGCTGAAAGCGCAGACTGCGTGCCGCCTCGGCGCGCGCGTCGCCAGATCCAGCATGTTTTCCGGTCTCATCCACCGATTGCCTCCAGGCTTGGCCAGACTCACAGCAACAATACCGATCCGAAATCCAGTTTATTCCCGCATTTATTCATGCCGCGAAAAAAGCGGGAATAGGAAGCATGGCCGCGCAGTAATACAGATGAGTCTTTCACTCGCGAGGAGAACCATGCAAAGCGCTCTCAAAAGTCTCAGGCGGCGTGACTTTCTGCGGCTCGCGGCCGTCGGCGGAGCGGCCTTCGCGTCGGCGCTGCCCGGTTTCACGTACGGACGCGACGACGATTTCTACTTCGTCCAGCTTTCCGATGCGCACTGGGGTTTCGAAGGCCCCGGCGTCAACCCCGATCCAAAGGGCACGCTGCCGAAGGCAATTGCCGCCGTCAACGCGCTGCCCTCGCCGCCCGATTTCGTGATCTTCACGGGCGACCTCACGCACACCACCGACGACAGCGCGCTGCGCCACGAACGCATGCGGCAGTTCCAGCAGATCGTCGCAGACCTGAAGGTGAAGCCGCTGTATGTGATGCCGGGCGAGCACGACGCGAGCCTCGACGCGGGCACCGCGTACAAGGAGCACTTCGGCCAGACACACTACACGTTCGATCACAAGGGCGTGCACTTCATCACGATCGACAACGTGTCGGACCCGGCAGGCCGCGTCGGCGACCAGCAGATCGCGTGGCTTGCCGCCGATATCGACAGGCAGCCGCAGGATGCGCGCATCGTCGTGTTCACGCACCGGCCGCTGTTCGATCTCGCGCCGCAATGGGACTGGGCGACACGCGACGGCGCGCAGGTGATCGACGTGCTGAGCCGGCGCAAGAACGTCACCGTGTTCTACGGGCATATCCATCAGGAGCACCACATGGTGACGGGCAACATCGCGCATCATGCGGCGCGCTCCCTGATGTTCCCGCTGCCGCCCGCGATGTCGCAGGCGAAGAAGCTGCCTGTGCCGTGGGATGCATCGGCGCCCTACCGCGGGCTTGGCTGGCGGCAGGTCGAAGTGTCGAGGCCCTCGGGCGCGCTCGCGCTCAACGAGATGCCCATCAAGACGTCGTGACGGGGAGACCAGCATGCAGACCTTTACCGTCGACAGGACGCGGCGCCGCTTCTTCACGCTTGCAGCGATGAGCGCCTTGCTCGTCGTCGCGGGCCGCTTCGAGGCGCGCGCCGCCGAGCCGCGCGTGATCAAGGTGAGTGCCCGCAAGTTCGTGTTCACGCCCAATCAGATCAAGCTCGCGCCGCATGAGAACGTCGTGTTCGAACTGACGGCGCAGGACACGGTCATGGGCTTCGCGATCCCGCAGTACAACGTGCGCGCCGATGTGCCGCCGGGCGTCGTCGTGCGCGTGCCCGCCCAGGCGGGCGCGGCCGGCACCGTCGATTTTCTGTGCGACATCTTCTGCGGATCGGGGCACGAGACGATGAACGGGACGATTGTGGTGGGGTGAGGGATTTGACCTGGCGGTATGGTTTTTGGGGGTGCTTTTGGTCCGGTGGCGTCAGGGTTGCGCCATCGCGGAGGCCCACGCAAAGGGCAACACCACCGGCAATGCCCGCGCCGCGTAGGCGCCAAAAACCAAACCCGAACCACAAAAGCCCGCGCAGCCAACTCCTTCATTCGACACTCGCCCAATAATCCGCCCGCGCGTACACCTCTTTCAGATAATCGATGAAATACCGCACTTTCGCGGGCACATAGCGCTGCTGCGGATACACGGCAAGGATGTCGTAATCAGGCAGCGCATATTCGTCGAGCACCGTCTCAAGTTCGCCGCGCGCGAGCTGCTGATCGATTTCCCACGTCGAGCGCCACCCAAGCCCGAGCCCCTCCGATACCCACCGGTGCAGCAACTCGCCGTCGTTGCAGTCGAGCGTGCCGCCCACCCGCACTGTCGTCAGCTTGCCGTTGCGCCGGAAATACCAGCCGCGGTTCTGCCCGCCTTGCAGGTTGAACGCGAGACAGTTGTGGTTCGGCAGGTCCTCGAGCGTCTTCGGCTTGCCGTGCTTGCGGAAATAGTCGGGCGTGCCGCACACCACGCGCCGGTTCGTCGCGAGCTTCACGGCGACGAAATTCGGATCGACGGCGCCGCCGATACGGATCGACAGGTCATAGCCCTCGCGCACCAGATCGACGACGCGGTCGGTCAGATTGAACGACACCTGCAACTCGGGCTTGTCCTTCAGGAACGCGGGCGCAAGCGGCGCGACGTGCTTGCGTCCGAACGCGGCGGGCGCCGACACGATCAGATGACCATTCACGGAGCGCCGCCCCGCCATCAGTTCGTTTTCAGCCTGATCCCATTCGCTCAGCAGCCCGCGACAGCGCTCCAGAAACGCGGCGCCCTCTTCGCTGACGACGAGCCGCCGTGTCGAGCGGTACATCAGCTTCACGCCGAGGCGCTTTTCGAGGGCATCGATGCGCCGCCCGAGGATCACGGGCGACACGCCCTCTTCCAGCGCCGCCGACGCGAGACTGCCCGCGTCGGCGACCCGCACGAAGGTTTCGATCTGTTTGAAGCGGTCCATGTTCGTCTCCTGTCGGCGGCCGTGGGCGCGTCTGGCTGAGCTTTCGCCCGAACCTCGCCCCTGTCTCGCCCCTGTCTCATCACTATGTCGCCCTATCTCGCCCTTGCCGCACCTGCGCCGCTACCGCGCGCCCTTCCGGCGGGCGTTTCCCAGGATCGCGCGCAAACGGCGCGGGACCCGAATTCCATACTTTTTGTTTCGTAATAAGCGACCGTGATTGATCTTATCAAACCCTGGATGCAGTTTTAAAGTGTGGCCAACACCCCATCACGCCCCACCGGCATTACAGACTTCAGGAGACACAACATGGCCAAGATGAGAGCCGTCGACGCAGCAGTGCTCGTGCTCGAAAAAGAAGGCATCGACACGGCTTTCGGCGTTCCGGGCGCCGCCATCAATCCGTTCTACTCGGCCATGCGCAAGGCAGGCAACATCAGCCACGTTCTGGCGCGCCACGTCGAAGGCGCATCGCACATGGCCGAAGGCTATACGCGCGCTGCACCGGGCAACATCGGCGTGTGTATCGGCACGTCGGGCCCGGCAGGCACCGACATGATCACGGGCCTCTATTCCGCTTCCGCCGATTCGATCCCCATTCTGGCGATCACGGGCCAGGCGCCGCGCGCGCGTCTGTACAAGGAAGACTTCCAGGCAGTCGACATCGAATCGATCGCGAAGCCCGTCACCAAGTGGGCCGTCACGGTGCGCGAGCCGGCCCTCGTGCCGCGCGTGTTCCAGCAGGCCTTTCACCTGATGCGCTCGGGCCGCCCCGGCCCCGTGCTGGTCGATCTTCCCATCGACGTGCAACTCGCCGAAATCGAGTTCGACATCGACACGTACGAGCCGCTGCCCATCTACAAGCCCGCCGCGACCCGCAAGCAGATCGAAGCGGCCCTCACGCTGCTCAACGATTCGGCGAAACCGCTGATCGTCTCCGGCGGCGGCGTGCTCAACGCCGCGGCAGAAGACCTGCTGGTGCAGTTCGCCGAAACGGTCGGCGTGCCCGTCATCCCGACGCTGATGTCGTGGGGCGCGATTCCCGACGATCACCCGCTGATGGCGGGCATGGTCGGCCTGCAGACGTCGCACCGCTACGGCAACGCGACGATGCTCGCCTCCGACTTCGTGCTCGGCATCGGCAATCGCTGGGCGAACCGTCACACGGGCAGCGTCGAGGTCTACACGAAGGGCCGCAAGTTCGTGCACGTCGATATCGAACCGACGCAGATCGGCCGCGTGTTCGGCCCGGACCTGGGCATCGTGTCCGATGCGAAGAAGGCACTCGAACTGTTCGTCGAAGTGGCGAAGGAATGGAAGGCGGCTGGCAAGCTGAAGGACCGCGGCGCGTGGGTCGAGGAATGCCAGGCCCGCAAGCGCACGCTGCAGCGCAAGACGCACTTCGACAACGTGCCCATCAAGCCGCAGCGCGTGTATGAAGAGATGAACCAGGTGTTCGGCCGGGATACGTGCTACGTGAGCACGATCGGTCTGTCACAGATCGCCGCCGCGCAGTTCCTGCACGTCTTCAAGGCGCGCAACTGGATCAACTGCGGCCAGGCCGGTCCGCTCGGCTGGACGATTCCGGCTGCGCTCGGTGTGCGAGCCGCTGATCCGCAGCGCCCCATCGTCGCGCTGTCGGGCGACTACGACTTCCAGTTCATGATCGAAGAGCTGGCCGTGGGTGCGCAGTTCAAGCTGCCGTACGTGCACGTCGTGGTGAACAACTCGTATCTGGGCCTGATCCGCCAGGCGCAGCGCGCGTTCGACATGGATTACTGCGTGCAGCTCGCATTCGACAACATCAACGCGCCGGAAGTGGAAGGCTATGGCGTCGATCACGTTGCCGTCGCGGAGGGCCTCGGTTGCAAGGCGATTCGTGTGTTCAAGCCGGAAGACATCAAGCCCGCGCTGCAAAAAGCACAGTCGATGCTCTCCGAGTTCAACGTGCCTGTGATCGTCGAAGTGATTCTCGAGCGTGTGACGAACATCTCGATGGGCACCGAGATCGACGCGATCAACGAGTTCGAAGACCTCGCCGTGACGCGCGCCGACGCGCCGAGCGCCGTCAGCCTGCTCGACTAAGCGCCGTCGCATTCCGCTTCGTCCGTTTTCTCCGCTTCACCGCTTCATCGTGCCGGAGGCGCTTCGCAAGAAACGCCTCCGACGCACGCCACGCTGTTCAATTTGACCGACCAGAGAGAAAAGCAACATGCCGAAATTTGCCGCGAATCTGACGATGCTGTTCAACGAAGTACCGTTCCTCGACCGCTTCGCAGCGGCCGCCGATGCGGGCTTCGACGCCGTCGAATTCCTGTTTCCGTATCCGTATCAGATCAACGAACTGTCGGAGCGTCTGCAGCAAAACAAGCTCAAGCTCGTGCTGCACAACCTGCCTGCCGGCAACTGGGAAGCGGGCGAACGCGGTATCGCTTCGCTGCCGGATCGCGTCGGCGAGTTTCAGGAAGGCGTGGGCCGCGCCATCGAATACGCGAAGGCGCTGAAGGTGCCGCAACTGAACTGCCTGGTCGGCATTCCGAAGAACGTCGATGCCGACAAGGCACGCGCGACGATCGTCGATAACCTGCGCTTTGCCGCCGCGGCGCTGAAGAAGGAAGGCATCAAGCTGCTCGTCGAGCCGTGCAACGCGTACGACATTCCGGGCTTCGCGCTGAACCGTTCGGCCGAAGGTCTCGACGTGATTCAGGCTGTCGGTTCCGACAACCTGTTCCTGCAATACGACATCTATCACATGCAACGGATGGAAGGCGAACTCGCCGCGACGATCAAGAAGCACTTCGCGCAGATCGCTCACATCCAGCTCGCCGACAACCCGGGCCGCAACGAACCCGGCACGGGCGAAATCAACTATCCGTTCCTGTTCGATCTGCTCGATTCGCTCGGCTATCAGGGCTACGTCGGCTGCGAGTACAAGCCGCGCACGACAACCACGGAAGGCCTCGGCTGGCTTCAAAGCGTCGCGGGCGTGAAGCGCGCACACGCGTCGGCCTGAACAGCGCCACGCCCCTCACGAACACCCGAGCACACTTTTCGAACCTCATTATCTGGAGACTCATTCAATGGCAAAGATCGGTTTCATCGGCCTCGGCATCATGGGCGCGCACATGGCGCGCAACCTCATCAAGGGCGGCCATTCGCTCGTCGTCAACGGCAAGTTCCCGGTGCCCGAAGATCTCGCCAAAACGACCACGGTCGTCGCCGATTCGACGGCTGTAGCGCAAGCGTCGGACATCGTCGTCGTGATGGTGCCGGACACGCCCGATGTCGCGAACGTGCTGTTTGCCGACGATGGCGTTGCGAAGGGTTTGTCGAAGGGCAAGCTCGTGATCGACATGAGCTCGATCTCGCCGCTCGACACGCAGAACTTCGCGAAGCAGATCAACCAACTCGGCTGCGACTACCTCGACGCCCCCGTCTCCGGCGGCGAAATCGGCGCACGCGACGCGACGCTGACGATCATGGTCGGTGGCCCGGAAAAGGCTTTCGACCTCGCCAAGCCGCTGTTCGAGCTGATGGGCAAGAACATTTCGCTGATCGGCGAGAACGGCGCGGGCCAGACCTGCAAGGTGGCGAACCAGATCATCGTCGCGCTGAACATCGAAGCCGTTGCGGAGGCGCTGCTGTTCGCCGCGCGTTCGGGCGCCGATCCCGAGCGTGTGCGCAAGGCGCTGATGGGCGGCTTTGCATCGTCGCGCATTCTCGAAGTGCACGGCGAGCGCATGACGAAGCGCACCTTCAACCCCGGCTTCAGGATCGAGTTGCACCAGAAGGACCTGAACCTCGCGCTCGACGGCGCGCGCAAGCTGGGCATCGCGTTGCCGCATACGGCGAGCGCCCAGCAGCTTTTCAGCGTGTGCGCAGCGAACGGCGGCAAGGCATGGGATCACTCGGCGATGGTCCGCGCGCTCGAGATCATGGCGAACTTCGAAGTCGCGCAGGCGCCCGCCGCCGAGCAGAAAGCGGCCTGATCGACGCAACAAACGATGCCGCGTGTTCGCACGCGGCGCAGGTGGGGCGCCCGGTCCGGCGCGCGGCACGCATCGGATCGGGCAAATCATGTCGCTCTGGGCTGAGAGCGGCAAGTGGGGTCCGCAGCGGCACCCGGCGATGCCGGGGAAGCCTTGGTCGGTCAGACGTCATCGTCGGGTGTCCTGCTGTGGTTTTGGTTTTTTGTCTGCGACGCTGTTTTGTGGTGCGATTTGGTGCCTTGGCTGCGCGGGCTCTTCTAATGCGCGTTCGACTTCTTCGCTGGCATCCACGATAGCGCCTACGCGGCGCGGGCATTGCCGGTGTGCGTTAGCCCTCTTCGCGGGCAACTGCTGCGCAGACCTTTCCGATGCGCGCTCGCCCTCTTCGTTGGCATCCGCGATAGCGCCTCGCGGCGCGAGCGTTGCCCCTGTGCGGGGCGGCACTTACTTTCTTTGCCGCCGCAAAGAAAAGTAGGCAAAAGAAAGCGGGCTACCACCGCCAGCCCTTGGCACTTGCCCACGGGCTCTCAACGTCCCCGCACTTCGCGCGGCATCGCGCTGTTCGGTTTTTTGGTGCCAGCGTACTTGCGGTGGGCCTCACCCGCTTCATGCGTCCGTGCAAACGTCGGCGCCATCAGATCTTTTGGGCCCTGTGCGGCAATCTCTGTGTAGGTTGGCTTGCCGCAAATGGCAGCGCCCGAATGGCGTGGATATTGCGAAGCGATGGTCGCGTGCAGTGACGCGCGCGCGTGAAACGGATGCGGCGATTGGGGATGCGTAGGCGACGCACGCGAAAAGAAAACTGCCGCGTGAACAGAGGGGACGTTGAGAGCCCGTGGGTAACGGTCAAGGATTGGCGGTCGTAGCCCGCTTTCTTTGCTTACTTTCTTTGCGGCGGCAAAGAAAGTAACTGCCGCCCCGCACAGGGGCAACGCTTGCGCCGCGAGGCGCTATCGCGGATGCCTGCGCACACCACACAAACGCAAACGCCCATGCCGCGAGGCACTTCACTTCGAGTACGAAATCCGGTAAACCGCGCCCGCGTAATCGTCGGAAACGAGCAGCGACCCATCCTGCAACTGCTGCACGTCGACGGGACGCCCCATGTACTCGCCGTTCGGCGTCAGCCAGCCTTCGGCGAACACCTCCGTCTGGCCGACCGTGCCGTCATCCTTCACAGCCGTGAACATGATCCGCGCGCCGATCGGCTTGGTGCGATTCCACGAGCCGTGTTCTGCATCGAAGATGCCGCCCCGGTACTTCTCCGGAAACATCTTGCCCGTGTAGAACGACATGCCGAGATCGGCTGCATGCGCCGCATATTCGACGGCCGGGAACACGACGCCCGCAGGCGGCGTGTCGTTCCGGTACTCGTCCGTGCGCACGTGTCCGCCGCCGTACCATGGAAAGCCGTAGTTCGCGCCCATTTTCACCGCGTGATTCAGCTCGCCCGGAGGAATGTCGTCGCCCATGCCGTCCACCTGGTTGTCGGTGAACCACAGCGACTTGTCCTTCGGATTGAAGTCGAGCCCCACCGAATTGCGCACGCCATGCGCATAGATCTCGCGGTTCTTGCCGTTCTGGTCCATACGGATGATGCCCGCGAGCCCGTTTTTGTCGAGCTCCGCGAGCTTGCTCTTCGGCGGCACGTTCCAGGGCTGGCCGAGCGCGATGTACAGCTTCTTGTCGGGCCCGACGCGGCAGTAACGCGCACCGTGATTGGCGCTCTCCAACTGCGTCGGAACCAGTTTGCCCTGCGGAACGACGACGGCGGCGGCCACATCCGGCCCGCCTTTGCCGACGACCTGCGCAGCGGGAAACGCCAACACCCGGTTCTGCTCCGCGACGTACAGCACGCCCTCGGGCGAGAAGCACACGCCATTGGGGTCCTTGAACGTCACGGAACTCGCGAACTGCACGACGTCGTCGGCGACGCGCCGCTTCCTGCCGTCGCTCACCTGCCACACGCGATCCCCGCGCGTGCCCACGAACACGACGCCCGTCGACGGCTCGACCGCCATCGCGCGCGCCTCGGGTACGATCGCATAAAGCTCGATCCTGAAGCCGGGCGGCAGCTTGACCGCCTTCAGGTTCTCGCGCAGCGCGTCGGCGCGCGCGCCCGTTTGCGGCACCGTTTCGGCCGGCTTCGTGTTGCCCGCGGTCCTGGAGTTCGACGGCGTCTGCACGCTGTCCTGAGCCGCCCGCGCGGCGGGCAAGACAGCCAGCGCCGCGCCGACGGCGAGCGGCCAAAGCCTCAGAGTTGCGTTCATCGGGGGTGTCTCCTGTCGGGCAACGTCGCGGCCTGCGCCTCACGCTGCCCATGCAAGCGGGTTGCCGTCGCCGTGATGCCGGTGGTTGGGCCTGCAACTACTGGAAAGACATGAATGCGCACATTGCGAATGATCGCTGCGCGAGCCGTTGCAAAAGCAACGGACCGAGCAGGCGATGTCATTTGAAAGCTAGCCCGACGCACGCGTATGAAGACGGCTTCAATCGTCCGGTTATTGATTGTTATAGACGATGCAGCGTCAAACGTAGTGACAGAAGGCGGAGCGAAGCGGGTCCGACATCGAAGTGCAAGAGAAGTCGCGTGATATCCGAAAGGACGTTCGCGCCGTCCTTTCGGATGCAAGAAATCAGTAGGTATCGAATACCTGCTGCAATGCGACGGGCGTCGTGTGTCCCGCCGCGAGCGCGAGCATCAGCAGCACGCGGGCCTTGTACGGGTTGAGCGCGCCCGCCGTGACGAAGCCGAGGGCGTCGTCGGAAGCCGCGCCGTTGCGCATCACATGCCCGGAACCGACGCGCGACGAGCGCACAATCGCCACGCCTTTCGCGGCTGCGTCGGCGAGCGCCGTTTGCACGCTCGCGTGAATCGAGCCGTTGCCCGTGCCCGCCACAACGAGGCCCCGCACGCCTGCCGCGACGAGGGCATCGACGGCGATGCGCGACGCGCCCGCGTAGCTCGCGATGATGTCGACGGCGGGCCATCCGGCGCCGATCGAATCGATCGAAAACGGCGTGGCCGTCGTGTGCGGCCGCACGACGCGCCGCTGAAACTCGACGCGTCCATCCTGCACCCAGCCAAGCGCGCCCATCTCCGGCGACTGGAACGCATCGACGGCATAGGTGCTCGTCTTCACCACGTCACGCGCGCTGTGAATGCGGTTGTTGAACGCGACCAGCACGCCCTGCCCTTTGGCTTGCGCGTTGCCCGCCACCGTCACCGCGTTGAGCAGATTGAGCGGTCCATCCGCGGACAGCGCCGACGACGGCCGCATCGCCGCCGTCAGCACGACGGGCTTGTCGCTCTTGACGCTCAGATGCAGCAGATATGCGGTTTCTTCGAGCGTATCGGTGCCATGCGTGATGACGATGCCATCAACGGTATCGGACGCCAGCAGATCGTTGACGCGTCGCGCAAGCGTGGCCCACAGCGCGAGCGTCATGTCCTTGCTGTCGACGCTCGCAACCTGCTCGGCCTGCACGTTCGCGACCGTCGCCAGCGACGGCACGGCGGCCAGCAGCTGCCCGACGCCGACGACGCCCGCCTGATAACCCGACGTATTGGTGGCATCGGGCGCGGCGCCCGCGATCGTGCCGCCCGTGGCGAGCACGGCGACGCGCGGCAGCGTCGATGCAGATGATGAAGTGAGAGTATTCATGGCGGCGATTGTAAGCGATGTGCCCGGCGCCGCCATCGATGAAAACACGAGCCGGATAGCGAACCGGTTCGCGAGCCCGTTCGCGAGCCGGATAGTGCGCTGCTCACGCAGCGCGCCACTCGCTGTCGCTCGTTCAGGCTGCTTCGCGCAACTGGCTCGCGATCTCCGCTTCGTGCAGCTGCGGCGCGAACATTTCGATCAGCCGGTACGCGTACGCGCGCAGGAACGCGCCCTTGCGCAAACCCACGCGCGTAGTGCTTGCTTCGAACAGATGCTGCGTGTCGAGCGCGACCAGTTCGCTGTCGCGCTTCGGATCGAACGCCATGGCGGCGACGATGCCGATGCCCATGCCGAGTTCGACATAGGTCTTGATCACGTCGGCATCGATAGCCGTCAACACCACGTCGGGCATCGCACCCACTTTCGCGAACGCCTGGTCGATGTGCGAGCGGCCCGTGAAATCCTGGTCGTACGTGACGATCGGATACTCGGCGATCTCTTCCAGCGTGAGGTTTTCGCGGCCCACGAGCGGATGCCCCTTCGGCACGACCACGACGTGATGCCACGAATAGCACGGGAACGTAACGATGTCGGGATAACGGTCGAGCGCTTCCGTCGAAATGCCGATATCGGCCTCGCCGTTGATGATCATCTGCGCGATCTGCTGCGGGTTGCCCTGGCGTAGCGCGAGATGCACCTTGGGATAGACCTCGGTGAACTGGCGCACCACTTTGGGCAGCGCATAGCGGGCCTGTGTGTGCGTCGTCGCGACGACGAGATGGCCGTTGTCCTGGTCCGCATACTGACGCGCGACGCGCCGCAGATTTTCCGCATCCAGCAGCATCCGCTCGATCAGTTGATGCACCGCTTTGCCCGGTTCCGTGAGACCTGTCAGGCGCTTGCCGCGGCGAATGAAAATATCGACGCCGAGTTCGTCCTCGAGATCCTTGATCTGCTTCGAGACGCCCGACTGCGACGTGTACAGCACGTTCGCGACTTCCGTCAGGTTCATGTTCTGCCGCACGGCTTCGCGCACGAAGCGCAACTGCTGAAAATTCATATCGATGTCTCCGGTTCGTCCAGAGTAAGTTTGTTGTTCGCTGCCTGCGTTGAAATCGGATCAATGCGCTGGAAACACACGCAACGCGCGCGGCACGGCCGTCACGCCGTCGCCGACTGAAAGCCGCAATTCCCGCCAGGTCTCGCGATCCAGTTCCGCTTCGAGCACATGTCCTTCACGCGCTTCGAGTTCGACGCGCACCGAACCGCCCAGCGGCACCACGCGCCGCACGCCGCGACGATGCCGTCGCGATGACCCGCCGCCTGCGGGTACAGCACGAGATCGTGCGGACGCACATATGCGAACGCCGGACCTGCAAAGTTCGCTTCGATCGCGATCGGTTGCGCCGCGCCGTCGACCACGAAACCCTTGCCGTCGACGCTGCCGTGCAAGCGGTTCGCCGCGCCGAGAAACTCGTAGACGAACGACGTCTGCGGATGGTCGTACACGTCCTGCGGACTGCCCACCTGCTCGACGCGTCCGTGATTGAGCACGACGATGCGATCGGCCACTTCGAGCGCTTCTTCCTGGTCATGCGTGACGAAGATCGTCGAGATGTGCAGGTCGTCGTGCAGACGGCGCAGCCAGCTGCGCAGCTCCTTGCGCACTTTCGCATCGAGCGCGCCGAACGGTTCGTCGAGCAGCAGCACTTTCGGCTCGACGGCGAGCGCGCGCGCAAGCGCGATACGCTGCCGCTGCCCGCCCGACAACTCGGACGGATAGCGTTGCGCCAGCCAATCCAGTTGCACGAGCTTCAGCAGTTCGTGCACTTTTTCGCGGATCACAGCTTCGGACGGTCGCTCCTTGCGCGGCTTCACGCGCAAACCGAACGCGACGTTCTCGAACACCGTCATATGACGGAACAGCGCGTAATGCTGGAACACGAAGCCGACGTTGCGCTCCCGCGCGCCCACTTCGGCGACATCCTGGCCTTGCAGCACGACCTGTCCCGCGTCGGCGTATTCGAGGCCCGCGATCACGCGCAACAGCGTGGTCTTGCCACAACCGGAGGGTCCGAGCAGCGCGACGAGTTCCCCCGGCGGGAAATCGAGGGAGACGTTGTCGAGCGCGGTGAAATCGCCAAAGCGTTTTTGCAGATTGCGTACGGTAATGCCCATCTTTGACAACTCTCCTTACTGGACCGATTGTGCGGCGGGTTGATTCGACGAAGCCGCCGGCTTCGCGACGGGACCGGCATGGGCGGGCACGTCGTGCGCGCTCGCGAGTTCCGCCGACATATGCCGCTCGGCGAGCAGCTTCAGACCGAGCGTGACGAGCGCGAGCAAGGCGAGCACCGACGCCACGGCGAACGCCGCCGAAAAGTTGTATTCGTTGTAGAGAATCTCGACATGCAGAGGCATCGTGTCCGTCTGTCCGCGAATGTGGCCCGACACCACCGACACCGCGCCGAACTCGCCCATCGCGCGCGCATTGCAGAGAATCACGCCGTACAGCAGGCCCCATTTCACATTGGGCAGCGTGACGCGCCTGAAGATCTGCCAGCCGGACGCGCCGAGCACATGCGCCGCTTCTTCTTCGTCGTTGCCTTGCGCCTGCATCAACGGGATCAGTTCACGCGCGACGAACGGGAACGTGACGAAGATCGTCGCGAGCACGATGCCCGGCACCGCGAAGATGATCTGCACGTTGTGATCGGCGAGCCACGGGCCGAACCAGCCCTGTGCGCCGAACATCAGCACGTAGATCAAACCGGAAATCACGGGCGATACCGAGAACGGCAGATCGATCAGCGTCGTCAGCAGCGCCTTGCCGCGAAACTCGAACTTCGCGATACACCACGACGCCGCCAGACCGAATACAAGATTTAGCGGCACGGCGATGGCAGCCGTCAGCAAGGTCAGCTTGATCGCGGAGACGGCATCGGGATCGGCGAGCGATTCGAAATAGAACGCGACACCCTTGCTCAACGCCTGATAGAACACGGAGACGAGCGGCAGCACGAGAAACAGTGCGAGAAACAGCAGCGCGATGCCCGTCAGCACCCAGCGCACGAGGCGCGGCTCGGTGACGGGATCGGGACGTCGCGCAGCATTCGCATTGCCCCCTGACGAACGCGACAGCATGACGGAATCCTGGCTCATTGCGCACCTCCCGTAAGCGTCGCCGCTTGCGCCGAGACAGGCGTGACCGTCGGTGCCGTGCGTCCGCGACTCGTGCGCCGCTGCAAATACCACTGCAGCGTGTTGATCAGCAGCAGCATCACGAACGACACCACCAGCATCACGACGGCCAGCGCTGTCGCGCCCGCGTAATCGTATTGCTCCAGCTTCGTGATGATCAGCAGCGACGTGATCTCCGACTTCATCGGCACGTTGCCCGCAATGAAGATCACCGAGCCGTATTCGCCGAGCGCGCGCGCGAACGCGAGCGCGAAGCCCGTCAGCAGCGCGGGAAAGACAGCGGGAAACACGACGCGCCGGAACGTCAGCCAGCGCGTCGCGCCGAGGCACGCAGCCGCTTCTTCCTGCTCCCGCTCGAACTCCTCGAGCACGGGCTGCACGGTGCGCACGACGAACGGCAAGCCGATGAACGTCAGCGCGACGAGCACGCCCGCCGGCGTGAACGCGATCTTGATGCCGAGCGGTTCGAGAAACTGGCCGATCCAGCCGTTGCCCGAATAAATGGCCGCGAGCGAGATGCCCGCCACCGACGTCGGCAGCGCGAACGGCAGATCGACGACGGCATCGACGATGCGCTTGAACGGAAACCTGTAGCGCACCAGCACCCACGCCACGAGAAAGCCGAACACGGCGTTGATCAGCGCGCCGCCGAGCGCCGCGAAAAACGTCAGCCGGTATGACGCGAGCACGCGCGGCGACATGACGGCGCGCACGAACTGGCTCCAGTCGAGCGTGGCCGTCTTCAGAAAAGTGGCCGCGAGCGGAATCAGCACCACGAGGCTCAGATACGCCACCGTGATGCCGAGCGTCACGCCGAAGCCGGGTATGGCGCTCGGTTTGCGAAAGGTCAACGTCGTCATGCGAAAAGCTCTTTCAGGTAAATGCGTTGCAATGCCCGTGCTGCCGCCTCCGGCCAGACGCACATTGCCGAAAGCGCGCCCGAGGGCGCGCCTTGCTCAAACTTCACTGCCGCGCTGCTTCACTGCGGCTGGTAAATCGAATCGAACACGCCGCCGTCGGCAAAGTGCGTCTTCTGCGCGTTCGCCCAGCCGCCGAACGAGTCGTCGACGGTGTACAACTTCAGCTTCGGAAACTTCTCGGTGAGGGCAGCCGGCACCTTGCTCGAACGCGGACGGTAGAAGTTCTTCGCCGCGATCTCCTGGCCTTCCTCGCTGTACAGGAAGTTCAGATACGCTTCGGCGAGCTTGCGCGTGCCGTGCTTGTCGACCACCTTGTCGACCACGGCGACGGGCGGCTCGGCGAGAATGCTCGCCGACGGCACCACGATCTCGAACTTGTCCGTGCCGAACTCCTTCACCGACAGGAACGCCTCGTTTTCCCACGCGATCAGCACGTCGCCGATGCCGCGCTGCACGAAGCTCGTCGTCGCGCCGCGCGCGCCGGAGTCGAGCACGCCCGCGTTCTTGTACAGCTTGCTCACAAATTCCTTCGCCTTCTGGTCGTTGCCGCCCGGCTGATGCGCGGCATACGCCCACGCGGCCAGATAGTTCCAGCGCGCGCCGCCCGAGGTCTTCGGATTCGGCGTCACGATCGACACGCCCGGCTTGACGAGGTCGTCCCAATCCTTGATGTGCTTCGGGTTGCCCTTGCGCACGAGAAACACGATCGTCGACGTGTACGGCGACGCGTTGTCGGGCAAGCGCTTCTGCCAGCCTTTGTCGACGAGACCCTTGTTCGCGATGGCATCGATGTCGTAAGCGAGCGCGAGCGTGACGACGTCGGCCTGCAGGCCGTCGAGCACGGAGCGCGCCTGCGCACCGGAGCCGCCGTGCGACTGCTTGAACGTGACGGATTCGCCCGTCTTCGCCTTCCACTCCTTGCCGAACGCCTGATTGACGTCCTGATACAGCTCGCGGGTCGGATCGTAGGACACGTTCAGAAGTGTGGTGTCCGCGTGAGCCGTCGTGATCATGCCGAGCGCAGAGGCCATGCCCAGCGCGAGCGCCACGACCAGACGCCTTGTCCGACCGCGCGGCGCGGCTTGTGCGTTCCCTGCTCCTGCCAACCCCGTTTTCCGATTGCCCATCGACCTTCTCCGTCTTGTTGGTGTGACTGCCTGTTTTCCGCTGATTAATGCACGTCAGGTGCACGCGAGGGTGCCGATGAAGGCGCCCGTCACGCCCTGTGCCGCTATCCGCCGCATTTGGCCGCTGCACAGTCGGCAAGCGGCTCTGGCGCTGCGCGTGTGTTGCTGTTGCATCAGTGGAGGCCAGTCTATCCAACGGGCTTCATCATTAAAAATAATGTTTCTTCATTTTTTAATACGCAATAGTGGTAAAGAAACATTCGACGTCTGTTGAGGCATCGGAAACGCCATATCAACGCGGTCTTTCGACGCTCGCGCGACACCTCACGCGACGAACTTAAAGTAAAGCTTGAAATGCGCCGAATACTGTATAAAAATACAGTCAACTGTCTATCCATACAGTAGCGCCATGACCAAACTCACCGCACGACAGCAGCAGGTTTTCGATCTGATCCGCCGCGCCATCGAGCGCACGGGCTTTCCTCCCACCCGCGCCGAAATCGCCGCGGAACTCGGCTTCAGCTCGGCCAATTCGGCGGAAGAACATCTGCGGGCGCTGGCGCGCAAAGGCGTGATCGAACTGGCAGCGGGCGCGTCGCGCGGCATCCGCCTGATCACCAGTTCGGACGACTCCCCGCATCAGTTCACGTTGCCGCACGCGAGCATCATGCAACTGTCGCTACCGCTCGTCGGCCGCGTGGCAGCCGGTAGCCCGATCCTCGCGCAAGAACACATCTCGCAGACCTACACCTGCGATCCTTCGCTGTTCTCGAGCAAGCCCGACTACCTGCTGAAAGTGCGCGGCCTGTCGATGCGTGACGCAGGCATCTTCGACGGCGATCTGCTTGCCGTGCAGAAAAAAAAGCGAAGCAAAAGACGGCCAGATCATCGTGGCACGTCTAGGCGACGACGTAACCGTGAAGCGCCTGAAACGGCGGCCGAACGGCATCGAACTGATCGCCGAGAACCCCGATTACGAAAACATTTTTGTTCAGGCCGGCAGCGCGGAGTTTGCGCTCGAAGGCATCGCGGTCGGACTGATCCGGCCGACGGAATTCTAATTAGCTGAACACTGTCTGGAGAGACTCATGGAACGCCTTGCCCGCTTGCTGCCTTTTCGCCAGTTCGGCCGTCTGCGCCATCTGCGCAATCTCGTCCCGTGTGCGCCGCTCGACGCGCTCGCGGCCGTTGCGAAGGGCCATACGGCATCGCTGTTCGATGACGAACCTCAACCGTTGCCGTCCGCGCAGCCGGCGTTCGCGCGCGTATCGCTGAACTCGGCGCTCAATGCGGAGCCGGCGCGGCGCGCGCCTGTGCGCGTCTATCACGGTCCGTCGCGCCTCATCATGGTCGGCACCGTCGACGCCGTCTGCAACATGATCGATCGCGCCATCGCGGAAGAAGGCGACCGACTGACGAAACAGGCGGCCTGACGCGCTGAGCGTCGCGCTGCCTGTTGTGTTGCACCTTGTATCGTGTGTTGTGGTGCGTTTTCTGCCCTTTCACGCGCACGTGGTGCGTTTTCTGCCCTTTCACGCGCACGCTCTCATACGCGCCGGCACGCCGCAAACTCGCGGGATCGTTTTGACGCCGCTCCGGTCCACATCAGATCGAAGCTGAAAACGGAGAGTCCCGCACAATGGCAGGTCTGGTAAGAATGCAAGGCCGGGTTGGCCGGCCGCTGCTGATCGCGCTGATCGTTATCGTCATCGTTGGCGTATTGGGCTATGCGTATGCGTCGCCTTACGTCGCGCTTGAACGGCTCATACGCGCCGCCGATTCTCGCGATGTGCAAACGGTCGACGAGTATGTCGACTACCCGGCGCTGCGGGAAAGTCTCAAGTTACAGGTCACGGGGCTTTTGACGCGCCGGCTCGATGTGCAGCACAACGGCAATCCGCTCGCCGCCATTGGCGCGATGATCGGCGTCGCGTTGATTGGACCGCTTGTCGACGCGTATGCGACGCCAGACGGCGTGGCCGCATTGTTAAACGGTATGCCGCCGCGCGGAGAGCCGGGTGAACGCCCGCCTGCGCCGCCCGCTGCGCCAGCAGACGGCGCAACGGCTCGGCCGCCCGCGCCGGGCTCGGGTCCGGGCGCGGCCAACGGCCAGACTCCGCCACAGCCACCGCAAACCACAGCGGGCTACCGAGGCGTCAACGAGTTTGTGGTGAGCTACCAGCACGGTGTCGGCGACACGCGTTATTCAGCGATCTTTCGTCGCAACGGGCTGTTCATGTGGAAGCTGTCAGCCGTCGATCTGAACGGCTGACGGACGTGCAAACACAGGCCCACGAGCACGCGCGCAGCGCTGCGTCTGTCTCAGGCGGCCGCTTGCGCCTCTTCAGCGGCCGACGAGCACGCAACCAGGATGCTGCACGACACGCGGTCGAGCAGCGGCGTGTTGCCCGCGCCCATCCACCAGCGCGACAGCCCTGTGCGGCAACGGTGGCCGACCACCACGAGGTCGACGTGCAGTTCGTTTGCAAGCGACGCGATCTCGTCGATAGGATGACCGAACGCGAAGTGCCCCGTCGCCTTCACGCCGCGCTCAGTGAGCCAGTCGACGCCTTCCTGCAGGATCTCGCGCGCCGTCTTCTCGAAGCTGCCGCACGCGACGTCCGTCAGCAGGCCCGCGCTTTGCGCGATGCTCGACCGCATGTCGACCACCGACAGCAGATGCGTTTCCGCCTTCAGATCAAGCGCGAGATCCGCGCCGCAGCGCAGCGCCTTGCGGCCTTCGCGCGAGCCGTCATAGCACAGCAGAATCTTGTTGTAGCTCGCCATTTTGCTTCCCCCTTCCGCGACTATCGCGGTCTCGCTTGAATCATGGTGCGCCGCAATTCGACATGCAAGGGATGGAAAACGCTAAGTGCGGCGAAGCGCCCAGTCGGGCATGACGCACTGCAAGATAGCCCGTCCGATCGGCCGGTCGTACATGTCGATGTGCCACACACCCTCCAAACGCGCGAGGTCCGATGCCCTAGAATAAGCAGCCGCCGCGCGCGTTGCACCACGCTTTGCACGCGTCGCGGGCGTCGCGCAAACAGGTCGCGCACATAGTCATGGGAGCATCTGCCGTCGTATGTCTGAAGCTGCAATTGAATTCGATGGGGTCGAAAAGCGCTACGGTGGCAAAGTGGTCGTCGACGGCTTGTCCTTCCACGTGCGCGCGGGCGAATGTTTCGGACTGCTGGGTCCGAACGGCGCCGGCAAGACGACCACGCTGCGCATGCTGCTGGGCATTGCTGCCCCCGACGCGGGCAGAATTCGTCTGTGCGGCGAGCCGATTCCCGGACGCTCGCGCTTTGCGCGGGCGCGCGTCGGCGTCGTGCCCCAGTTCGACAATCTCGATCCCGATTTCACCGTCCGCGAAAACCTGCTCGTATTCGGCCGCTATTTCGGGCTGTCCGCCGCGAAGTGCCGCGCGATGGTGCCGTCGCTGCTCGAATTCGCGCGGCTGGAAAGCAAGGCCGATGCGCGCGTCGGCGAGCTGTCGGGCGGCATGAAGCGGCGCCTGACGCTGGCGCGCGCGCTCATCAATGATCCGGACGTGCTGATCATGGACGAGCCGACCACAGGCCTCGATCCGCAGGCGCGGCATCTGATCTGGGAGCGGCTGCGCTCGCTGCTTGCGCGCGGCAAGACGATTCTGCTAACCACGCACTTCATGGAGGAAGCCGAGCGTCTGTGTCATCGGCTGTGCGTGATCGAGGAAGGACGCAAGATCGCCGAGGGCGCGCCAAATGAATTGATCGCTTCGGAAATTGGCTGCGATGTGATCGAAGTCTACGGGCCCGATCCCGTGGCACTGCGCGACGAACTCGCGCCGCTGTCCGTGCGCACGGAGATCAGCGGCGAGACGCTCTTCTGTTACGTCGACGATGCTCAGCCCGTTCACGCGCGCTTGAAACAGCGCGCGGGGCTGCGCTATCTGCATCGGCCCGCCAATCTTGAAGATGTGTTTCTGCGGCTCACTGGCCGCGAGATGCAGGACTGATCGCTTTGCCTGACGCCACGAAACCCACTGCCATCACAATCGAAGCAATGGACGCACGCACCTACGACCGCCCCGAACGCTCCGAGCCGACGCGCGAGCGCTACGCCGCGCTGCCCGCAAACGCCGTCAACTGGATCGCCGTGTGGCGGCGCAACTATCTGGTGTGGCGCAAGCTCGCGCTGGCATCGATGTTCGGCAATCTCGCCGATCCGATGATCTATCTGTTCGGGCTCGGCTTCGGACTTGGGCTGATGGTCGGACATGTCGACGGCGTGTCATACATTTCGTTTCTCGCGGCGGGCACGGTGGCGTCGAGCGTGATGATGTCGGCGAGCTTCGAGTCGATGTATTCGGGTTTTTCCCGGATGCACGTGCAGCGCACGTGGGAAGCCATCATGCACACGCCGCTCACGCTCGGCGACATCGTGCTCGGCGAGATCGTCTGGGCAGCCAGCAAGTCCGTGCTGTCGGGCGTGGCGATCATGCTGGTGGCGGGCGCGCTCGGCTACGCGAGCTTTCCGTCGATGCTGATCGCGCTGCCCGTGATCGTACTGGCGGGGCTCGCATTCGCCAGCGCCGCCATGATCGTGACCGCGCTCGCGCCGTCATACGATTTCTTCATGTTCTATCAGACCCTGGTGCTCACGCCGATGCTGCTGCTCTCCGGCGTATTTTTCCCGCTCGCGCAGTTGCCGGCTGCCGCGCAGATCGCGGCGCAATGTCTGCCGCTCGTGCATGCCGTGGACCTGATCCGGCCCGCGATGCTCGATCGCCCGATCGACGATGCCGCGCTGCATGTGGCCGTGCTGGCCGCGTATGTGCTGGTGCCCTTTTGCGTGTCGGCCGTGCTGTTTCGCCGCCGGATGATGCGCTGAGAGACACGCCGCGCGTCGTACGTCGCGCGGCGGTGCCTCAGGCGAGAACGATCAGATCATTCCTCGTCGTCCGACCACGGTACGTCGACGTCCGAAATGAACTCGACCGTCGCGAACGGGCCACCTTCCTGTCGTCCGATCTTGCCGTCCGCGCGATGCCATTCGACGCGGAACAGCGTACCCGGATCATCGGAGCGCAGGCGGATCGTGCGCAGCTCTTCGGGATCGGCCTCTTCGACGGGGCCGTCGAGCGAAACCAGCAGCGCCTGCGGCCACAAACCCTCGACGGGATCATAGATGCGGTCGCCGTCGGGAATCGACGTATGCGCCTCGACGCCGATCGTCGCCGATGCATCGACGATCATCTTGCCCAACGCGCGCAGCACGGCTGTCGCGCGCGCCGAGTTGGCCTGACGGATCGCGAGGTCGCCGCGCGTCAGCGCCTGCTCGAGTTTCGGGTTGGTTTTTTGTTGGGCCATGCGATGTCCTGTGTGACTGATGGGCGGTTACCCGCCCTTGCGAATATTTTCCGACGCCGCGCCGCGGTGCTTCCGCCGTCCTCCCCAGTTTAGGACGAGATTGCCCGCGGCGATGCCGGGTTTTACGACTACAGCGTGTTCGTTCGTACCGTCGTCGCTCAAAAACCGAGCGACACGGCCAGCAATCCGCCGACGACGCCGAACGCCACCACCGCTACGGCGACGATCGTCAGCACGCGCGGCCGGAACGAGCGCGCGAGCATCGCGAGCGACGGCACGCTGACGGGCGGCAGCGTCATCAGCAGCGCGCCCGCCGGACCGACGCCCATGCCGAGCGAAAGCATCGCCTGAATGATGGGCACCTCGCCCGCCGTCGGGATCACGAACAGCATGCCCGCGACGGCCAGCGCGACGATCCAGAACAGATCGTTGCCGACTTCGGGGCCAACCTGCGGGAAGATCCAGGCGCGCGCGGCGCCCAGCAGCAGGATCAGCACGATGTATTCCGGCACGAGACGCACGGCCATCCGCACGAAAATCGACAGCCAGCGCGCAAACGGATTGCCCGTGCGCTGCGCATCGGCGAGTTCGATGAGTCGCGCGTCCGCAGCCTGTGCTTCGTCCGGCGTGACAAGCCGGTTCACCAGATAGCCGAGGCCGAACACCATCGCGACGCCGAGCACGAGCCGCAGGCCCGTCCACTGCCAGCCGAGCACGAAGCCCATGAAGACGAGCGTCGCCGGGTTCAGCACCGAGTTGCCGAGCCAGAACGCGATTGCGCCGCCAGGCGAAGCCTGCCGCTCGCGCAGCCCCGCGACGACGGGCGCCGCGCAGCATGTGCACATCATCCCCGGCAGCGCCAGCAGACCGCCCGCCGCGACGCTGCCGAAGCCCGTCTTGCCCAAGAGGCGCGCGACCCAGTGCGCGGCAGCAGCGCCTGCACGGCCGAGCCGAGCAGCAGGCCGAGCACCATCGCCTGCCAGATCGCCTTGCCGTATGCGAGCGCGTAAGCGAGCGCCGCGTTCCACGACGGCGCGGGCGGACTGGACGCCTGGCCCATCAATATCGATGCACCGATGGAGTGTGTGGATGCCGCCGTGAATGCGCGGTTGTAGTACGGAAACCATTTGACGTAGAACAGCCCCGCAATGGCGAGCAGCACGAAAATGGGCCACGTCGAGGCGGCGGGTGAAGGAGTGGAACGCGTGGTTGTCATCGTTGTGCGTGGGTCGTTATCCTGGGCGCGGCCCCGTGGCACGCGGGCCGCGTTCGCGCGCCCGCGTGCCGGGCATCCGCGCGCGTCAGTGCGCACTGTACAGGAATGGACGGTCAGCCGTAAAAAGGGGACGCATCGCGCGCAGAAGCAGTGCAGCGCGGACGTGCCGTCTGCCGCGAGCGCGCCATCGTACGCGAGTTGCGACGTGCCGTGGGGCTTGACGGTGTTCGGCAGCGCCCGTCGGCTTGCAGAGATGTGCCCACGCGTCGCTCCGCTGCGTGACGTACGGGTGCTGGGCGACGGACGCCTGCCGGCAACGCGCTCAGGGCGCGGGGTTCGGCTGCTGCTCGTGCAGCGCGTCGATGTCGGCGAGCGCTTCGGGCGACAGCTTCACGTCGACGCTGGCGATGTTTTCCTTCAGTTGATCGAGCGATGTCGCGCCGATCAGATTGCTCGTCAGGAACGGCCGGCTGTTGACGAACGCCAGCGCGAACTGCGCGGGCGAGAAGCCGTGGCGCTTAGCGAGTTCGACATAGCGCGTCGTGGCCTGCACGGTGTGCGGCTTGCTGTAGCGCTGAAAACGCTCGAACAGCGTGATGCGCGCGCCCGCTGGCCGCGCACCGCCCTCGTATTTGCCCGACAGCCAGCCGAACGCAAGCGGCGAGTATGCGAGCAGACCGACATGGTCGCGATGCGTGAACTCGGAAAGCCCGGCTTCGAAGGTACGGTTCAGGAGGCTATACGGATTCTGGATCGACACGATGCGCGGCAAGCCCAGTTTTTCCGACGCGCGCAAAAACTGCGCGACGCCCCACGGCGTTTCGTTCGACACGCCGACATGACGCACCTTGCCCTCCTTCACGAAACCGGCGAGCACGCTGAGCGTTTCCTCGATGGGCACCGTGTACGCGTCGTCGATCCACGGATAGGCCGAACGGCCGAACGTCATCGTGCTGCGGTCGGGCCAATGCAGCTGGTACAGATCGACGTAATCCGTCTGCAGACGCTTGAGGCTGTCGTTGAGCGCCTCGGTGAGATTCTTGCGGTCGAACTGGTTGCCTTCGCCCCGAATGTGGCGCGGGTTGTGCGGCTGACGCGCGGGCCCGGCGATCTTGGTCGCGAGCACGATCGTCTCGCGCTGGCTGCGATGCCGCGCAAGCCACGTGCCGATGTAGCGCTCCGTCGAGCCTTGGGTTTCCGGGCGCGGCGGCACCGGGTACATTTCAGCGGTGTCGATCAGCGTGACGCCGTGGTCGAGCGCGTAGTCGATCTGCTCGTGCGCTTCGCGCTCGGTGTTCTGCTCGCCCCATGTCATCGTGCCGAGACCGATCACGCTGACCTGCACGTCCGTATCGCCGAGTCTGCGGTATTCCATCGTCAGTTCCTGTTCGCTCTTGTTTGTCCGGTGCCGGGTGGCAAATCGCCAAACCGCGAAATTACCACGTCCGCGCGCCGCGCGTGCGTGGCTAGAATGTCGGCTGGCGCGCAAGGCTTGCGGCCGGTTTTCGATGCGCTTACAACCTTTCGATCTGGAGTCTGATGTCGATGCGAGAAACGCCGCCTGCACCAGCGAGCCACGCGGCGCCTGCGAACGGGCGCCCGTCGCTGATCGTGACGCTGGTGGCGGCGGCGTTTTTCATGGAGAACCTCGACGGCACGATCATCGCGACGGCGTTGCCGCAAATGGCGCGTTCGTTCGACGTGCATGCCGTCGATCTGTCGATCGGCATCACGTCGTATCTGCTGACACTCGCCGTCTTCATTCCGATCAGCGGCTGGGCCGCCGACCGCTTCGGCGTGCGCAACGTGTTCACGGCGGCGCTTGCCGTGTTCACGGCATCGTCGGTGGCATGCGGGATGACCGACGGGCTCGTCGAGTTCACTGCGGCGCGTGTCGTGCAGGGCATCGGCGGCGCGATGATGGTGCCCGTCGGTCGTCTCGCCGTCCTGCGCGCCACGCCGAAAGACGGTCTGATGCGCGCCATTTCGATCATCACGTGGCCGGGGCTCGTTGCGCCCGTCATCGGTCCGCCTCTCGGCGGCTTCATCACGACGTATTCGTCGTGGCGCTGGATCTTCTATCTGAACGTGCCGCTCGGCATCATCGGCATGGTGCTCGCGTGGCGCTTCATCGGCACGGAAACCGACAAGCAGAAGCGTCCGTTCGACGGCATCGGCTTCGCGCTATGCAGCATCGCCGGCACGGCCATCATGTATGCGATGGAGCTGCTCGGGCGCGCCGGCGCGCCTTGGCGCGAGGCGCTCGCGTTTCTTGCGGGCGGCCTTGTTGCGGGTGTGGCTGCGCTGTTCCATTTGCGCCGCAGCGCGCATCCTGTTGTCGATCTGTCGGCGTTTCGCGTGAAAACATTTGCCGTCGCGATGGGCGGCGGGTCGCTGTTTCGCGTGTCGATCAGCGCGGTGCCGTTTCTGCTGCCGCTCATGTTCCAGCTGGGCTTCGGCATGAACGCGTTTCACTCGGGACTGCTGACGCTCGTCGTATTCGCGGGCAACCTGTCGATGAAGCTCGTGACGACGCCCGTCATGCGCCGGTTCGGTTTCAGGCGGGTGCTGCTCGCAAACGGTGTGATCGCTGCACTGAGCATCGCGGCGATGAGTTTGCTGACAGCCTCGACGCCGCTCCTGCTGACGGCCATCGTGCTGTTCGCGAGCGGCCTGTCGCGTTCGCTGCAGTTCACGGCCGTCAACACGCTCTCCTTCGCCGATGTGCCGAAGCCGCAAATGAGCGGCGCGTCTACGCTGTCCAGCACGCTCACGCAAATGACGATGGGCATGGGCGTCGCGCTCGGCGCGATGGCGATGCGGCTCGCCGCGTGGCTGCACGGACACGCCGCGCAGTCGGTGACGCCCGCCGACTTTAGCCTGGCATTCGTGCTGGTCGCCCTCGTCGGGCTCGTGGCGATCGTCGACGTGTTCGGGCTGGAACGCGATGCGGGCGCGCATGTGAGCGGGCATCGGCGGGAGCGGGCTTGATGGTTTCTGTCTGGCAGAATAGCCGCGTTGAACGTGTTGCGTTGGATGGCGCCTGGAAATGAACGTCGAACAGTTTGAATTGCTCGTCACGCGTACGATGCCGTTCGGCAAGTACAAGGGCCGCGTGATCGCCGACCTGCCGGGACATTATCTGAACTGGTTCGCGCGCGAAGGCTTTCCGCCCGGCGAGATCGGCCGGTTGCTCGCGCTGATGCACGAGATCGATCACAACGGGCTCAAAGGTATCCTCGACCCGCTGCGGAAGAAATAACGAACGCGTGGCCTACGCGCTTGCCGACGATCAGCGAAGCAATCTAGCCAATCGCATCGGCGTCGGACACGTCGGCGCCGCCCTTGCTCGGCTCCACGGGCAATAGTCCGTTGGTACGAAACGCCGAGATGATTTCTTCGACGGTCGCGTCCTCGAGCAAGCGCCGGCCAGCCGCCTTGCGCTGTGCATTGGTGACGTCGATTCCTCGTTGGAGATCGGAGGTTTGGGCCGCGATATAGACAGCCATCCCGTACCCATAGCGCTGGGCAAGATCGCTGCTGAAAAAGTTCTTCATGGTCAGATATTCGACGTCCGTCTGACGCGCTCTACCGCGCCGGACGGAACGGTCGCGCTGCGTCACTTCACGCTGTTCGGGAACGGTGCTATGGGATTGGCGTGTTCCAGGTCACGTCCGCATTCTCGGCAATCGCGCGAAAAACTTGAGCGTGCGATGCATCGCGACCTCTCCGGAGATGGAGATAAGACGTGACGCCGTCAGTTCACGTTTCAAATGGCGGCGATGTTGTACCGTCCAAAACATTGGCCAATGCGTTTCCGCTTGCGGAATCCACGAACAAAAACGGCACTGTGAAATCACAGTGCCGTTTTGTTGAAAGCTTGAATTCTTTGGGGTGGCTGATGGGACTCGAACCCACGACGACAGGAATCACAATCCTGGACTCTACCAACTGAGCTACAGCCACCACTGCACTACACTTTCGCTACCAAGCGCTGCTCAGCAACGAAGAAGCGAGATTATACAAACACGTATCGTATTTGCAAAGCCCTTTATTCAAAGATTTCGCTGGGCTCGCGCAAATGCTGTCGCGCTTCGTCGAAAATCGCGAGATCGCGCGCCGCAAGCTTCTTGTTGTCCGACAGCACGCGCCGCCAGCCGCGCGCACCCGCCACGCCGCGGTACAAGCCGAGCGCGTGGCGCACGATCGCACCGAGATAGGTGCCACGCGCGAGCTCGGCTCGGCAATACTCGACCAACTTTGCTTCCGCTGCTTCGCGCGTCGGCGCGCCTTGCGTCGAACCGTAGAAACGCGCGTCGACATCGGCGAGCACATACGGGTTGTGATACGCCTCGCGACCGAGCATCACGCCATCGACATGCTGCAGATGAGCATCGACTTCATCCAGCGTCTTGATTCCGCCATTGATGATGATTTCGAGCTGCGGAAAGTCGCGCTTCAAGCGGTACGCGTAGTCGTACTTCAGCGGCGGAATCTCGCGGTTCTCTTTCGGGCTCAGGCCTTTGAGTATCGCGTTGCGCGCGTGCACGATAAACACCCCGCAGCCCGCCTCCGCAATCGTGCCGACGAAGTCGCGCACGAACGCATAGTCTTCGACGGCATCGACGCCGATCCGATGCTTCACCGTCACCGGGATCGACACCGCATCGCGCATCGCCTTCACGCAATCGGCGACGAGCTGCGGCTCGTTCATCAGACACGCGCCGAACGCGCCCCGCTGCACGCGCTCCGACGGGCAGCCGCAATTCAGATTGATCTCGTCGTAACCCCACTGCTCGCCGAGTTTTGCCGAATGCGCGAGATCGTCGCGCTCGCTGCCACCCAATTGCAGCGCCACGGGCGCTTCGTTGGCGGCAAACGCGAGATGACGCTCGACGTCGCCGTGGATCAGTGCGCCCGTCGTCACCATCTCTGTATACAGCCAGCTGTGCCGCGTCAGCGTGCGGTGAAACGAGCGGCAGTGGCGATCGGTCCAGTCCATCATCGGCGCGACGGACACGCGGCGAGGACTGGTGGCGGGCTTCGGTTGCATGGGGCGGCGGACCAAAAAGAAACAGACAGAAACGAACGAAATGAACCCGCGATTTTACCGCAAGCTGCCGCCGATACCCTCGTTTTGCGCCGCAACAACCCTGGAAGCCCATGATTTGCTTGGGGTTTTTTCAGTGCATCGGCACGGCTTATAAGGGCGCATACGCGTGAAAGCCCCGTCTGGCGGGCGTCGCCGCATTGTTCCTGATCTCAGAATAGTAATTTCAAATTATCGGCACAAAAATTCGATAGTAGGGGTATACACTGCCTTCCATCGACGTTGCGAACAGATCGCAGCAAAACGCAGCAAGCCGCAACGTCTTACTGAATCAAACATTACGGAGAGTTCACCATGAAGACCAAGCTTATCGCCGCAGTTCTGATCGCCGCTTCCGCCACGCTGGCTGCTCCCGCTTTCGCAAGCGGCTACGGTCCGGCTCCGCATTACAACCCGACGGTCGGCGCGCCCGCTTCGCAACAAGGCCAGAACACGCAGACGCTGGCAGCCGAAGCCCAGCAAGCGAACGCAGTCGCTTACGGCGGCGTGCAAAACGGTTCGTCGCAAGCCGGCAAGCATGAGCCCGTCACGGGCCCGGGCTCGGTGTTCTTCGGCCATTAATCTGGTCACGAAGCCGGACGCAGGATTCATAGCAGGCAGTAGCAGCAAGCAGTAGCAGCAGGAAGCACCACTGGCATTACCGGGCAGCACAGGAAACACGCAGTTCTCGCAGTATCAGTGAGCAGTTCGAGGTTGCAGTTCCAGCAGTGGCAGTACCGCAGTTGAAGGCGTAGTCAAGCAGTACCGTTGATGGCGTAGTAGAAGTTGCAGTATCTGGAATGACCAAGCTGTTGAAGTTGCCGTACCCCTGTTAGTTCACGCAGTCTGTTGTTGCAGGTGTAGTCGAGCCGGATGTTCTCCACGGAGCATCCGGCTTTGTTTTTTGCGTTTGCGCCGTCTGCGTGCGCACATGCGCACTAGCCGCTCAGCTACCCGCCCGCAGCGAGCAGTTCGACATCGATCGCCTCGCGCGCCGCGCGAAATCCCGCTTCCGCCGCGGCGTGCTCGGTCGGCCAGAACCTGTCGATATGCACGAGCCGCCAGTCCAGCATGATAGTGTCTTGCTTCAGCACGCGAAAATGCGCCTTCACGCCCGTCAGCACCTGCTCGACGGCGACCTCCATATCGAAGTCCTTATAGCGCTCCTGGTAGTCGCCCATGTCGATGCCTTTCGGCTCCATCGCGTGCCCCTCGTGTGATGTGACCTTGGCTGGCTATGAAACTGATGAAACGGCAGACGCGGAATGCGCTCAATCGCAGTCGCCCGTCAGATACTTCCTGCCGTCGCAGGTAATCTCGACGCCCGTGCCCTTCCCCGATTTCGCCACCAGCCCCGCGCCCAGCAGCTCTTTTTCGACGACGGGCTCGACGGGCGGCGGCGTTTGCCCCGCGCCGATGTCGTTCAGTTGCCGCAGCGTATCGATTGCACCTGCACTCAAGGACTTTGACATCGCAGCCTCCGCAGTCGTGTGCGGCGCCCGCCCGCATGGCGACGCGCCCATCGATGGTCAATTCATGCTAGCACTTCCAGCCAGCCTTGCCGGACGCGTTGCATCGCCGAACGGGCGATAAATGCGCGCGCAGCCGCGCCAGGGGCTGGCACGCGCCTAGCGACAGTGAAGAAAAACCAACCCGGAGAAAACGCGATGATTCCGACCCTGTTCAAGCACCGGCACGATGGATGGGCTTTGCGGGCCGCGGCTGCCCTGCTCGCCACGTCGGCGGGCGTTGCGTCGACGGCCTGGGGCCAGACCGTCGCGCCGCAGGCCGGCGGCACGCCGATGGTCAAGCCGCCGCCCGCGGCGGCCTCGGGCGCGGCGAGCGCGACCAACCCCGACAACATGCCCGTCAAGACACCGCGCAAGCCGACCAACGACGACATGACGCACAGCCCGCCCGCCAGCGCGACGAATGCGAAATAGCGGGCACGCCGACGCGCGCGGACGAAAGCGCTCCTAAACAGCAGCGTAAACAGTGCGCGACAGGCCGTCCCCAACGAACGCTCCCGAAGCGCTCTGAAAGGGCTCCCAAAACGCACCTGCGAGCCAGCGCGCCTCACAGACGCGCGATCGACACCTCCGTCGATTTGACCAGCGCGACCACTTCCGCGCCAACCTTGAGTTCGAGTTCGTCGATCGAGCGCGTCGTAATCACCGACGTGACGATGCCGAACGGCGTCTCGACATCGACTTCGGACACCACGGGTCCGCGAATGATTTCTTTCACCTTGCCTTTGAACTGGTTGCGTACGTTGATCGCGGAAATGCTCATATCGGATAGCTCCGTGGGTCGAAAAAAAATGTCGTGAGCGGCTCAGACCGCCCAGCGTATGTCGCGGGCATGCACGCGATGTGCGTCGCGCCGTGCGTCGGTTTCCGGTGCATCGGCGCCCGCTGCGCGCGTCTTCATCACGCGCTGCAATACGTGTTCTTCCAACCTCGCGAATGCCGCCGATGCGCGCACGCGCGGACGCTCGAGCGGCACCCGCTGGTCGAGCGTGATCCGCCCCGCTTCGATCAGCAGAATGCGATCGGCGAGCGCGACGGCCTCCTGCACGTCGTGCGTGACGAGCAGCGCCGTGAAGCGATGCTCGCGCCACAGCCGCTCGATCAGCGCGTGCATTTCGATCCGCGTGAGCGCGTCCAGCGCGCCGAACGGTTCGTCGAGCAGCAGCAATTGCGGCCTGTGCACGAGCGCGCGCGCCAACGCGACGCGCTGCCGCTGGCCGCCCGACAGTTGCGCGGGCCAGTCGTTCGCGCGCTCCAGCAGACCGACTTCATCGAGCACGGCGCGCGCATCGTCGCGTGACGAGCGGCCAAGGCCGAGCATCACGTTCTGCAGCACGGATTTCCACGGCAACAGGCGCGCGTCCTGGAACATGATCCGCGTGTCGAATGGCTGCGCGCCGTCAGCGCGCTTGTCGAGCGCGCCCGAACTGGGCGCTTCGAGCCCCGCGACCATGCGCAGCAACGTCGACTTGCCGCAGCCGCTGCGTCCGACGATCGACACGAAGCTGCCCCGTTCGATCGACAGGTCGACGTCCGTAAGCACCGCACGCTCGCCATAGCGCTTGCCGACGCCGCGCAATTGCACCGAGATGTCTTGGTCTTTCGCGTCGCGTGCGTCCTCGCGCACCGTGCCCGCGTGGCTCGCGTCCGACGCCGTGATCCAGTCGTGCAGCGACACGGCATCGCGTTCGATCGCGGCAGCGGCTGCTTCCGTCGATGTGCGATCGTGCGTGCGCGGCTGCTGCAGCTCCGCTTCGAGATCCGCGCCCGCGACGCCGCCAAACGACGCCGCCCCTGTGCTCGCGCTCATGTCTTCGCTCCTCGTTGATAGGCGGGGTGCCAGCGCAGCGACGCGCGTTCGAGCGCTTTCGCGAACATGTCGGCGAGTTTGCCGAGCGCCGCGTACAGCAGAATCCCGACCACGACCACATCCGTTTGCAGAAACTCGCGCGCGTTCATCGTCATGTAGCCGATGCCCGACTGCGCGGAAATCGTCTCGGCGACGATCAGCGTGACCCACATCAGCCCGAGCGCGAAACGCACGCCGACGAGAATCGACGGCAACGCACCGGGCAGGATCACGTCGCGATACAGCGCAAAGCCTTTCACGCCGTAGCTGCGCGCCATCTCGATCAGATTCGCGTCGACGGAACGGATGCCGTGATACGTGTTCACGTACACCGGAAAGAACACGCCGAGTGCGACGAGAAACACCTTCGCCTCCTCCTCGATGCCGAACCAGAGAATGACGAGGGGAATCATCGCGAGCGCGGGGATGTTGCGGATCATCTGCACAGTCGTGTCGAGCGCGACGTCGACGGGCCGAAAGAGCCCCGTCGCGAGCCCGAGCGAGAAACCGATGCCGCCGCCGATCGCAAAGCCCGACAGCGCGCGCCACGTGCTGACCTTGACGTCGGCCCACATTTCGCCCGACTGGATCAGCGACCACGCCGCCTTCACGACAGCAAACGGCTCAGGCAGCACGCGCGTCGACAGCACGCCGCTGCGCGCGGCCAGTTCCCAGCCGGCGAGGATGACAAGCGGCACGATCCACGGCGCGACCTTCCGCGCGAGCCGCGCAAGGCCGCCGTTTGCCTGGCCGCTGATGGAAACACTCGACATAAAACAGCACTCCTTCGATGACGCGTCGCTCCCGCTTCAGCTTTGCGAAGCCTTCGGCGCATAGTGGTTGCCGACGATCTCGCCGAACGGTCCCGACAGCGGACCGCTCGCGCTCGCGCGCTGACGTCCCGGCAGCAACGGGAACACGAGTTCGGCAAAGCGATACGACTCCTCCAGATGCGGATAGCCGGACAAGATGAACGTTTCGATGCCGAGATCGGCGTATTCCTTCATGCGCGCCGCGACCTGTTCCGGACTGCCGACGAGCGCCGTGCCCGCGCCGCCGCGCACGAGGCCCACGCCCGCCCACAGGTTCGGATGGATCTCGAGATCCTTGCGCGTGCCGCGCTTGCCGCCGTGCAGCGCCGCCATGCGCCGCTGGCCTTCGGAGTCCATCTTTGCGAACGCGGCCTGCGCGCGCGCAATCGTGTCGTCGTCGAGCTTGCTGATGAGCTTGTCGGCGGCCGTCCACGCTTCGTCTTCCGTCTCGCGCACGATCACATGCAGCCGAATGCCGAAGCGGATCTTGCGGCCATGTTCGGCTGCGCGCGCGCGGATGTCCGCGATCTTCTTCGCGACGGCTTCGGGCGGTTCGCCCCAGGTCAGATAGGTGTCGATGTGCTCGCCCGCCATGTCGTGCGCCGCCGGCGACGAGCCGCCGAACCACAGTGGCGGATGCGGGTTCTGCACGGGCGGATACAGCAGCTTGCCGCCCTTCGACTTCAGATGCTTGCCGATGAAATCAACGCTCTCGCCCTGATGCGCGCTCGTCAGCAGCCCGCGCCAGATGCGCAGGAATTCGTCGGTGATTTCGTAGCGCGTGTCGTGATCGACGAACAGGCCATCGCCTTCGAGTTCGGCGGCATCGCCGCCCGTCACGACGTTGATCAGCAGCCGCCCGCCCGAGAGCCGGTCGAAGGTCGCCGCCATCCGCGCCGACAGGCCCGGCGACGCGATGCCCGGCCGGATCGCGACGAGAAACTTCAGGCGCCGCGTGACGTGAATCAGGCTCGACGCGACGACCCATGCGTCCTCGCACGAACGGCCTGTGGGCAGCAGCACGCCTTCGTAGCCGAGCGTGTCGGCGGCGACGGCGATCTGCTGGAAGTAATCGAAATCGGCTGCCCGCGCGCCTTGCGATGTGCCGAGATAACGGCTGTCGCCATGAGTCGGAATGAACCAGAACACATTCATTTGCTGCTCCTGCATTGTTCGTGTGATGTCGTGGAAGGCGGAACCGGCTGCGCCGTGCGCGAACGCGCCCGACAGGCGTGAGCGCGCCCTGCCGCGCCAATCGCGCGGCGATTCGATAACGGGTAATGGGAGAAGAGCGCGTCAGCAGCGACAGCGCAACGAAGACGCCGCGAAGCAGGCGCGAATCGGCATTGGAAGAAACATCGCGACGGGTTCTCTCATGTGAATCGATCTGATGGACGCGCACGCCGCGCACATCACGCAAGCAACGCCGCTGTCTGCATGGGAAAACAGTCTATGGACCGCGCTGTTTCTTTTGAACGATTTTTTTTTAGCTTAGGTTTTCCACTTTCGTGCTTTACCTGATGCTGGAACATACGCCGCCGACGGCGTTGTCCGCGCGCGGGCACACCAAACGCGCGGCACGCCGCCGATATAATGGCGCTCGTTTCCGATCAACCCGTGCGTGCGCTGCTGCCATCCGTCAGCGGCGCCCGCGACCGTCGCCGTCAAGCATGCAAAAAATCATCCTGCCGTTCGTGTCCGGCTTTCTCGCGTCGCTGTTCTTTCACGAGTCGACGCTCGCGCTCCTGCACGCTGCCGGCCTCATCGACCCGACAGGGTTTTCGACCGCGCCGTTCATGCCCATCGGCTTGCCGGAATTCATCGCGAACGCAATCTGGAGTTCGGTATGGGCCGTGCTGATGGCGTGGCTGCTGCGCGTTGCGCCCGAGCGGCCCGCGCCGTGGATTCCCGCGTTCCTGTTCGGCGGCATCGTGCTGACGGCCGCGAGCGTGTTTGTCGTCGATCCCATTCGGGGCATCTGGCCGACGGGCAACATCCTGCCGCGCCTGGCGCTCGGCTTCGCGTCGAATGCCGTGTGGGGCTGGGGCGCGCTCGTGTTCATGCGCGCCTTCATGGCGGGCGAAGAGTGAGTTCGGCCGCGCCCGGCGGGTCAAGACGTTAAGACGCTAGCCCTGCAGGTCCCGCAGCGGATGCTCGTTGGCAGGCCACGGGCTCTCGAACATCCTCTCGACGTCGGCGCGCGTCACGTCCTCGATGCGCGCGAAGCGCCACGCGGGCTTGTTGTCCTTATCGATGATGCGCGCGCGGATGCCTTCCGCCGCGTCGCCCCGCTCGAATGACGAGCGTGTCAGATCGAGGTCGCGGCGCAGCACCTCTGCCATCGTGCCTTCGGCGCGCGTCACGGCCTCGAGCGACACTGCCATCGAAAGTGGCGAACGCTCGCGCATCATGGCCCCCGTCTGCTCGGCCCAATCGGCGTGGGCGCAATCGCCTTCGCGCTCGAGCGAGCGGATGATCCGCGCGACGTCGGGCAGCGCGAAGTGCTTGTCGATCAGCATGCGCGCGTCGGCCAGCGGCGACGTGCCGGGCGTCGGCACGACCTTGTGCGCCTGCGCCGCTTCGCGCACGTACGCGACAACCTCCGAACCCAGCGCAAACGGCTGCGACTTCAACCGGTCGAGCAGCGCGGGAATCGCGTCGTCGGGCAGCCAGGCATCGGCGAGGCCCGCATAGAGGGCGTCGGCAGCACCGATCGTGTCGCCCGTCACGGCCAGATACCGGCCGATGGCACCCGGCGTGCGCGCGAGAAACCAGCCCGCGCCGACATCGGGGAACAGTCCGATGCGCGTCTCGGGCATCGCCATGCGCGTCGACGACGTGACGACGCGCAATCCGCCCGTGCGATGCGCGCCCTGCGAAATCCCCATGCCGCCGCCCATTACGACACCGTTCATCAACGCGATATAGGGCTTCGTGTACGTGAAGATCGCGTGATCGAGCCGGTATTCGTCGATGAAAAAGGTATCGACGGCGTCGCCGTAGCCGCGTCGGAAAGACTCGTACAGATAGCGGATGTCGCCGCCCGCGCAGAACGCGCGCGCGCTGGTGCTGCGCACGACGACGGCGAGCACGTCGGGATCATCCCGCCATTGGTCGAGCGCCGCGTGCATCGCGTGCATCATGCCGAGCGACAGCGCGTTGAGCGCCTTCGGCCGGTTCAGTTCGATGAAGCCAATGCGGTTGGCGACATGGACGATCAGTTCGTCGTGCGATTCAGGCGTCGACATGGCGAATAACGGAAGCGGGTGAATGAATATGCACATGCAACATGAGCGCAGGACGCAAACGGTAGCACGCTCCGTTGACTTCTTCAGGCACCCGGGCTCGCCGGCTGTCGGTGGCGGATAGCGCCTTATGCCGTCTTCGTTCTGGCGGATGGCGCGCGGCGCCGTTTCGGCGCTGCCGTGCTCGCGGTTGCGGTTGCGGTTGCGGTTGGAGTTACGGCTGCGTGTGCGATTGCAGGCGCGGCATCGGCCGCGACGGCTCCCGTCCATGCCTCCTGCGCCGCTCCGAACCACGCGACGAGCGCGGCATCCACCACGGCATCGAGCGGCGCGCGCGGGAACACAGGGCAAGTCAGGTGCAGCGCGACGATGCCATGCAGCGTCGCCCAGAACGCCTCGGCGCACACGTGGCTGTCGGGCGCGCCGGGCAGCCGCCCCGCCGCCTTCAACGCGTCGATCGAATCGACGAGCAGACGGAACGCGGCATCGCCCGATTCGTCGTCGGCGGACTCGCCGGCCAGCGCCGCGCCCGTGTAAGACGGATCTTCCATGAAGATCAGCCGGTACGTTTCGCGGTGCGCGACGCCGAAGCCGACATACGCGCGCCCGATCGCCTTCAGCCGCTCGGCGGGATCGGCGATGGCGGCAAGCGGCTCGAAGGTGGCGAGGATCTGCGCGTAGCCTTCGGCGCATAAGGCGCGCGCGATCGCGTCGCGACTGTCGAAGTGCAGGTACAGCGTGGCGGGCGAATACTCGATCGCGTCGGCGATCTTGCGCATCGACAGCGCGCCAAAGCCCTCGCGCATGACGATGCGCGCGCGGCGTCGAGGATGCGTTCCCGCAGTTCCACTTTTTGGCGAGTCTTTCTTTCAGCGATTCCCATGCGAGCAATTTTCCCGTTGACAAACTGAAAAGTCAAATTAAACTGAACACCGTTCAATGAACATCGTTCAGTAAATTTTCAGCAATCATCGCTGCCGGCGTCCAACGCGGCAGACAGGTCGGAGGCCGCGCTTGCGGGAGACAATGATGGAAAAACGCACGGAAAACGCAGCACAGATCGGCCTGTTCGGCGCAGCAGGTGCCGCCGGGCAAAGCATTGCTCGCGCGCTCAGCGCGGCGGGCCGCTCCTATCGCGTGATCGGCCGCGGCGAGGCCGCGCTGAAGGCGTCGTTCGGTCACGACGGGCTTGCGGACATCGTCACCTGGAATCCCGATGCCCCCGCCTCGATCGCGGCAGCGGCGGAGGGACTGCAGACGGCCGTGTATCTCGTCGGCGTGCCGTATCACCGTTTCGACCAGCATCCCGTGCTGATGCAAAAGACGCTCGCCGGGCTGCGTGCGGCGGGTGTGCGGCGGCTCATCCTGATCGGCACCGTCTACCCGTACGGTCGCGCGCGCAGCCAGCCCGTCACCGAATCTCACCCGCGCGAGCCGCATACATTCAAGGGCAAGATGCGGCTCGCGCAGGAAAATCTCGTCATCGACGCGCACGGGCGCGACGGCCTCGAAACGCTGGTGCTGCGTCTGCCCGACTTCTATGGTCCGGGCGTCGAGCGCAGCTTCCTGCACGGCGTGTTCGACGGCGCGGCGAAAGGCACCCGCGCGCAGATGGTCGGCCCCATCGACGTGCCGCACGAATTCGTGTTCATGCCCGATGTCGGACCGGTCGTCGAACGCTTGTCGCGCACGCCGGAAGCGTTCGGGCGCGTGCTGCATCTGGCGGGCGCGGGCACGATCACGCAGCGCGCCATCGCCGAACGCGCGTACGCGCTGGCGCGGCGCGAGCCGAAGCTGATGGTGGCAGGCAAGACGACATTGCGCATCGCGGGCCTCTTCAACCCGATGATGCGCGAACTGGTGGAAATGCATTACCTGCTGACGGACCCCGTCGTACTCGACGACTCGGCGCTGACGGGCCTGATCGGCCCTGTCACGAAGACGTCGTATGAAGCGGGCATTGCGCAATCGCTCGCAGCCGCGCAACGCGCCGCCGCGCGGCATCCGGGCGCACAGGCGGCATAGCGCGGGTTAGCCGCGCTGGCAGGAAAGCGTCGCGAGGCTCGGGCAACAGCCGCATCGAGCGATGCCATGTGGAATGCGCATCGCGTCGCGGATCTCGCAAGGTGCGCGCGATCTGCGCGCTACGTGCTTGCCAGATTGCCAGGCGGAAAGTGGCCGCTCTTGAGCAGCACAGGCGTGCCGTTGCTGATCAGCAGATGCTCGCGCGCGACGGCTTCGATGCGCTCGCGGCCTGCGTCGAATGCGCGGCGCCAGCCATCCGTATCGTTCGCGTCGGCGCCGAAGTGATCTTCGAGCGCTTCGACGGAAATCGCGCAGGGCACCCTTTCGCCGTCGACCAGCGCCGGAAACACCAGCGTCAGATTGAAATCGCGGTAAGCGGGCGCGTCCGCGGGAAAACGAATCTCCATAGTGACCTCATCAGGACAATCCGGCGTTGAAGGCGAGCCGCCGCGTCCATGCATGCTGCGCGACGGACGCACGGCTGGCCCGATCAGCGCGCCTATGGTACTCGTCGCGGCATACGCCGGTCCAGCACCGGTCGTGTCCGCGTCGGCGTGGCGGCCGCGCGTCGTCTGCGCCCGTTCTCCCCTCATTCTTCACCTTCGATGCGAGCCTGCCGCGAGCCGCGCCGGACAGCATCGCTATTCGCCATCCAGCAGCCGGTCGACGTACGCGCGCCCTGCCCGCTCCACGTAGACGAGCGCCTCGTCTTCCGTTGCGAAGCGATGCTCGTCGCCCACTTCGATCAGCGTCTCCATCCGGTGGGGATCGTCCGGCCCCCGCTCCGACAGACTGACCGACCCGACATACAGTCCTTCGCGCTCGCCCGCGCGGCGCGCCTGCTCGTGCGGCGGCACGAGCCGCGCCGACGCACTGATGTAAAAGCCCCGGTAGGGCCCGCTGACCCGCTCTGCCATACTCGCCTCTCGCTCGCTGTGATAGCGCTTCGTTGAATCGAAAGCACGCGGCACGCCCCGTGCAATACACGGTAAGTCTGCGCGTCGCGCGATAAGTTCTGCCTGCCGGGCCAGCCGCGCGCGCGGCGCCGCGCTAGCCGGGGAACGGGGCGCGCGGCGCGCCCGGCTGCAAGCGCACTGGCGGCGCACCGCCTGCAATTTCCGGACGCGAACCGACGATATGGGAAAATATTTTCTTCGAGAGCGCGAGATCGCCGAACCGGACGCGGCCAATGCATGGTTCGCGTACGCGGAAAGTCACGGCGTCGACATTCCGAAAGCAATCAGCATCTGGGAAGACGCCGCGACGCAGGAAGGGGCCGCAAGCCGGCGCCTCGTCGAACAGGCGGGCATCCGCATCGATCCGTCGGATACGGGACACGCCGCCATCCGGCCGGAAGCCTGAGGCGCCCGGCAGCGCGCAGCCCATCGACGCAAGTGCGACGCTGCGCACTCGCGGACGGCACGGACCGCGGCACAGGCAACCCGCGCGTCGGCTGCGCTTCGCCGCTCTCTACTACTGACTGGTTCTTGAAGGAAACACAATGAAGTCGATCGAACGGCGCGCGCGCCACCCTCTCGTTTCCCACGCGATCCGTGCCGCGGCGCTGTCGCTCGCCGTGCTCGCGCTCGCGAGCCTCGGCGCATGCGCATCGTCGAACACGACCAAGCTGATCAACCTGCCCAACGGCGAGACGGGTTTCGCCGTCAGCTGCAGCGGCGCGGACGCGAGTTCCAGCTGGGCGTCATGCTACGTCCAGGCGGGCAAGGCCTGCGGCGCGACGGGCTATGACATCGTGTCGAAGGACAACGACGAAGGCGGCACCGCGGGCGGCAGCATTTCGAACGTGGTATCGGCGAACGTGAAGAACCGCTCGATGGTGATTCGCTGCAAGTGAGCGCGCGGCCGCCTGGGGCGGGCGTGTCGGCTTCCCGATCGCCGCGGCGGCCAGAATCAATGCGCCTGCATCGTCGAGAACAGATTGAGGACGACGACGCCCGCGACGATCAGCCCAAGCCCCGCGACGGCGGCGAGATCGGGCACCTGCCCGTACATCACGATCGCGACGAGCGTGATCAGCACGATGCCGACGCCCGACCAGATCGCATACACGATGCCGACGGGCAGGCTCTTCAGCGTGAGCGAGAGGCAGTAAAACGAAATGCCGTAGCCGAGCAGCACGACGAGCGCGGGCACGAGGCGCGTGAAGCCTTCCGACGCACGCAGCGCCGAAGTCGCTATCACTTCGGCGACGATGGCGACCGCGAGCAACGCATAAGGAGGCACGCGCATGCGTCACGCCTTCGCAAGCGCGAGCTTGCTGTAGTCGTGGCCGAGATGCGCGCACAGCGCCTCGACGACGAGCTCGTGATCGGCGCGTTGCGGCAGTCCCGACACCGTCACCGAGCCGATCACGCCCGCGCCCTTCACCGTCAGCGGAAAGGCGCCGCCGTGCGATGCGTATTCGGATACGGCGAGGCTGTGCTTGTCGGCGAGCGTCGCATTCGACTGCTGCAGCGTCAGGCCGATGGCATACGAACTGCGGCGGAAATGCGCGACGGTATTGCTCTTGCGGCGCGCCCAGTTGACGTTGTCGGGCGTCGCGCCGTCGAGCATCGAGAAGAACAGCGGTTGACCGAACGTACGGATGTCGATGGCCAGCGCCATGCCGCGCGCCTTCGCGATCTCGTGCAAATAGGCGCCGAGCTGCCACGCCGTGTCGGCGTCGAAATGAGGAAAGACGAGCGCGTGTTCTTGCGCAGCAATCGACTGCAAATCGTGAGCGATGTCCATGACGGGTCGGGAAAATGTTGATGGAGGCGCGCCACGCGCAGACGACCGCGCAGCCCGGAAGAACGGCGATTCTAGCGCACGCACCGCGTGCGTCACGACCATGCTCTCACAACGTCGGCGGGCGTTCGAGGCGCCTGTCGCGGCAAGCCAGATCGCCGTCGCTTTCGATACTTTCATGCCGATTCTTAAAAACCCATTGCAGCTGCCCTGCGTTTGTCATATAATCTTTTCTTCGACGGACGCGGGGTGGAGCAGTCTGGCAGCTCGTCGGGCTCATAACCCGAAGGTCGTAGGTTCAAATCCTACCCCCGCAACCAGTTCAATCTGGTCATCATGTTTCAGATCTCCGTCGCATCATCAAACCCGCCCTTGGCGGGTTTTTTGTTTTTCGCGCCTGGTTTTTCGCGCTTGCATACTTCTGTTCTGGCTTGGATGGAATGCGCGGCTCGCCCGCGTTTCACGGCATTGAATGCGCGCGTCCGGGCGTCGTCGTGAATCCATCGCCCGGTGATACACTCCCATCACCGTTTCCCATCCCCTCCCTATGAAATTCTGTTCCGTCTGCGGCCACGCGGTGAGCCTGAGCATTCCGCCCGGCGACAACCGGGAGCGCTTCGTCTGCGCGAGCTGCGGCACCGTGCACTATCAGAATCCGCGCAATGTGGTCGGCACCCTTCCCGTGTGGGACGACAAGGTGCTGCTGTGCCGTCGCGCAATCGAACCCCGCTACGGTTACTGGACGCTTCCCGCGGGCTTCATGGAAATGGGTGAGACGACCTCGGAGGCCGCCGCGCGCGAAACGCTGGAAGAAGCCGGCGCGCGCGTCGAAGTGCAGAACCTGTACACACTGTTGAACGTGCCGCACGTGCATCAGGTGCATCTGTTCTATCTGGCGCGGCTGCTCGATCTCGATGTCGAAGCGGGCGAGGAAAGCCTCGAAGTGCGCCTCTTCGAAGAGCACGACATTCCTTGGGACGAGATCGCGTTCCCGACGGTCGCGCAGACGCTGCGCTTCTTCTTCACCGACCGCGCGTCGGGCAACTACGGCCTGCACACGGGCGACATCTTCCGCTCGCTGCGCGACGGCTGAGCACGACCGCCGCCGCATGGTTCCCTGGCTAGGCCCCGACGATCCCTTTCCGCCTGTCGAGCGCGCGCTGTCCGCATCGAGCGGCGCGCCCGGACTGCTCGCGGCGAGCGCGGACCTGTTGCCGTCGCGTCTGATCGACGCGTACCGGCGCGGCATTTTTCCGTGGTATTCGGACGGCCAGCCCGTACTGTGGTGGACCCCCGACCCGCGCATGATCTTGCGCCCGCGCGAGTTCAAGGTGTCGCCGTCGCTGAAAAAAAACGCTCAAGCGCGTGCTGCGCGACGACGCATGGGAAATCCGCGTCGACGCCGACTTCCCCGCCGTAATGCGCGCCTGCGCGCTCGCGCCCCGTCACGGCCAGCGCGGCACGTGGATCACGTCGGATGTGATCGACGCGTACACGTCGCTGCACCGGCGCGGCGACGCGCACAGCATTGAAACATGGCACGACGGAAAGCGCGTGGGCGGACTGTATGGCGTGTCGTTCGGCAAGATGTTTTTCGGCGAATCGATGTATGCCGAAGTCACGGATGCATCGAAAATCGCGCTTTCCGCGCTCGTCTTTCACTTGCGACGTCACGAAATAGAAATGATAGACTGCCAGCAGAACACGTCGCATCTGGCGTCGCTGGGCGGCCGCGAGATTGCGCGCAAGACGTTCGTCGCGCATGTGCGCGCCACTGTCGATGCCGCGCCCGTCCCCTGGCCGTTCGACAAAACCGTCCTGCGCGATCTTTTTGCAACGGCAGCGTGATGCGCAAGCGCCGTCGACAGCAGGCGGCGCCGCATGCACGATTTTCGTCATCGACGTGTCCGTCGGGCGCGCTGCAAGCCGAATCCACCTGCCAGCAGTCGCCCGGTTGGCAAATCCGGCAAAACCAGAAACGCTTCGAGAGCTGCTAACGTGACTCACCCGAATGAGCTGCCGCTTTCACCGCTTTCGGCGCTGCAATTCTATGCAACAGCGCCTTACCCCTGCAGTTACCTGGACGGGCGCGTCGCGCGCTCGCAGGTCGCGACGCCCAGCCATCTGATCAACTCCGACGTCTACACCGAACTCGTGCGCGCCGGCTTTCGCCGCTCGGGTGTGTTCACGTACCGGCCCTACTGCGACGGCTGCCGCGCGTGCGTGCCCGTGCGCGTGCCCGTCGAGCGCTTTACGCCGAACCGCACGCAGCGACGCGTGTGGAAAAAGCACGGCGGCCTGATCGCCACCGTCGCGCCGCTGCACTACGACGAAGAGCATTACGCGCTTTACATGCGCTATCAGTCGGCGCGTCATGCGGGCGGCGGCATGGACCGCGACAGTCGCGACCAGTACGAGCAGTTCCTGCTGCAAAGCCGGATCAACTCGCGGCTCGTCGAGTTTCGCGAGCCGGCCAACCCCGGTTATGCGGGTCATCCGGATATGCCCGGCGTCCTTCGCATGGTCAGCATGATCGACATTCTCGGCGACGGGCTGTCGTCGGTGTACACGTTCTTCGATCCCGACCAGCCGCACAGCAGCTTCGGCACCTACAACATCCTCTGGCAGATCGAGCAGGCGCGCAGCCTCAAGCTGCCGCACGTCTACCTCGGCTACTGGATCCGCGAAAGTCCAAAGATGGCGTACAAGGCCAACTTCACGCCGCTCGAAGGGCTCTTCGATGGCGTGTGGAAAGTACTCGATCCCAACGCGCAGGATCTGCCTCTCATCGACGCGGCGAAAAACGGCCCGCGCGCGACGCGTATCGAACGCGGTTGAGCGAGCCCGTCCGTTGTCTGCCGGATTGTCTGCCGGGTTGTCTGCCCGTTTGTCCGCCCGGCTTCCCGCTCGCGACGCCCGCCTCGCCGCGCGACGGAGCATCGAAACCGAAACGTCGATAGCCGCCGCGCCGAACCGTTAAAATAGCGGGTTATCATTTTTCAGCCGCCAGGCGCCCCGCCGTGTTCAGTTCCCTTTATCCGCTCGTACGCGCCCAACTTTTCCGCATGGACGCGGAAGACGCCCACCATCTGACCCTGCGCCTGCTCGGTGCCGCCGGGCGCACCGGCATCGCGGGCGCGCTTGCGCCGCACGTGCCCAACGCGCCGCGCACGGTGATGGGCCTGACGTTCAAGAATCCCGTCGGTCTGGCGGCGGGTCTGGACAAGGATGGCGCAGCCATCGACGGTCTGGCCGCGCTCGGCTTCGGCTTCATCGAAGTCGGCACCGTGACGCCGCGCGCGCAGCCGGGCAATCCGCGTCCGCGCATGTTCCGCCTGCCGGCGGCGAACGCCGTCATCAACCGGATGGGCTTCAACAACGCGGGCGTCGACCAGTTCGTGAAGAACGTGCAGGCCGCGCGCTATCGCGGCGTGCTGGGGCTGAACATCGGCAAGAACGCCGACACGCCGATCGAGCGCGCCGCCGACGATTATCTCTACTGCCTGGAGCGCGTCTATCCGTTCGCGAGCTACGTGACAGTGAACATTTCGTCGCCGAATACGAAGAATCTGCGCCAGCTGCAGGGCGCGGACGAACTCGACGCGCTGCTCGCCGCGCTGAAAGACAAGCAGCAGCGTCTCGCCGACCTGCACGGCAAGCTGGTGCCGCTCGCACTGAAGATCGCGCCTGACCTCGACGACGAGCAGGTGAAGTCGATCGCGGACACGCTGCTGCGCCACAAGTTCGAAGGCGTGATCGCGACCAACACGACGCTCTCGCGCGCCGCCGTGCAAGGCTTGCCGCATGCCGACGAAACGGGCGGACTGTCCGGGCGCCCCGTGTTCGATGCATCGAACGAGGTGATCCGCAAGCTGCGCGCGGAAGTCGGCACCGACGTGCCGATCATCGGCGTGGGCGGGATTTTTTCAGGCGCGGACGCGCGGGCGAAACTCGATGCGGGCGCGTCGCTGGTGCAGCTTTATACGGGCTTCATCTACCGCGGCCCAGCGCTCGTGGCCGAATGCGCCCAGGCGCTCGCCCAACACCGCTGAGACCCGCCGGCCGCGCGGCCGGCTTTCCTGTCCGCACGCGCGACGCGCGTCTCTACACGCGCCAGTGCAGCGTTTAGCGCGCCGCCAGCGCATCGAGCCGCGCGCCGAAGCGTTCGAAACGCGGCTCGTAGTAGTGATCCGGGTCGAGCGAAAACGCGATCCGGCGCGTGCGGCCCATCAGTTCGCTGCGCGGGAAGAAACCGAAATACCGTGAATCCGCGCTGTCGTCGCGATTGTCGCCGAGCATCAGATACTCGCCCGCAGGCACCCGCACGGGGGCGAACGAACTGCGCGGACTCGGCGCGAGCTCCGACAGGCGCACCGCATGGGGCAACGCCGGCGCCACGCCCGCGAAACGCTCGCTCAGGTAGTCGCCGGGCGAAGCGGCATCGCCCGGCAGCGGCGCCACCGCCAGCGGCTGATAGCTCGCGCGCACGCCGTTCACGTACAGACGTGTCGCGCATCGCGACGATATCGCCCGGCAGGCCGATCAGGCGCTTGACGATCAGTTCACCCGCCGCCGCCGAATCGATCGTCACGATGTCGCCGCGCTGCGGCTCGTGCAGATGCACGAGTGCGATATGCGTGAGCGGAATGCGCAGATCGTAGGCCATCTTGTTGACGAAGATGCGATCGCCCTCGCGTATCGTCGGCAGCATCGAGCCGCTCGGCACGACGTTCCAGTCGGCAATCGCACTGCGAAACAGCACCATCAGCACGATGAATGCGGCGAGACCCTTGTACTCGCGCCACAACCTGCCCAGCATGCGCATCGTTGCGCTCCTCGAAAACGGCGTGGATCAGGAAGGAAAACGAAAGCGGCCAGTTGCGTTTTCATCCACGCGTCGCACGCAGCCGGCGATGCCGATGCTACCACCGCGCGCGCCCGCCGCGCCGCGTCACTCGCAAGGAAAGCGCAGGCCGAGCGTCGCGCGCGCCGCATCGGCCATGGCGATCATCTGGCGCGACTTCGCGTGCGTCATGATCGGGCTTTCGATCTGCCCTGAGCGAATCAGTTCGCAGAAGTGCGCAGTCTCGTAATTCAGGCCGCCGCCTTCGAACGGCGCGTCGAGCTCGACCACGCGGCCGTCGACATAACGCACCGTCGCGCGCGCCGGGTTCCACCAGTTCTCGTGGATCGTCACGTGGCCTTGCGTGCCCGCGATGAACGCATCGCCCTTGCCGGCCAGGTCGAGCCCGCAGAACAGCTGCGAGATACCCTTTTCGTGCCGGCTATTGAGGCTAGCGAACGTATCGACACCCGTCGGGCCGAGCCGTCCGATGGTCTGCACGTCGAGGGGCGCGCCGAGCCAGTCGACGGCGAGAAACATCTCGTAGATGCCGATGTCGAGCAACGCGCCGCCCGCCATCGCGAACGACAGCGACGGGTGATCGTCAGGCACGCCCGGCACCGAGCAGCCCGCGCGCACGAGTCCGATCTCGCCGATGGGATCACGGGCAAAATGCGCGCGCAGCTTCTCGTAGAGCGGATAGAACGGCGGCTTCATCGCCTCCATGAACAGGCGCTGCGACGCGCGCGCCGTGCCGATCACGCGATCGAGCTGCGCGGCGTTGACCGTCGCGGGCTTTTCGCACAGCACGTGAACGCCCGCCTCGAGCGCTGCGCACGCGTAATGCGCGTGGCTGTCCTGCATCGTCGCGATATAGAGCGCGTCGATGCCGCTTCGAAGCAGTGCGTCGAAGCTGTCGAGGGCTTGTGTGAGGTGCTGCTGCGCAAACGTTTCAGCGCTTTCGAGGCGGCGCGACCAGACTGCCGTCAGCCGCGTGTGGGGAACATGAGCGAGGCTCTGCGCGAAACGGTGGGCGATGCGGCCAGTGCCGACGATGCCCCAGCGTAGTGTCGCGTGCTGCCCGGAATGGTCGTCGTGGGTTGCTGCGTGATTCATTGGTCGCCAGAACTCCGTCTATCCAGTGAGTGACAGCCGACATTGTCGCCGATGTCGCGTATCACCTTGCCGGACAGCCGTCCCGCGGCCCGTCGTGGTTCAGTTTGCAGACTCTGTTTGCAGACTGTTTCAAGCTGCTGCTGCAGCGCGCTAGCCTTCCGCCGGCGCGTCGGGCATATCGACGCTCAGCCGGCTCATGGAGAAATCGATCAGTGCGATGGCAGCCGCTTCCGCTTCTCTCGCGTCGTGCCGCTCGATCGCCTCGACGACGCGCGAATGCAGGCGCACGGTCTCGTCCCACGCTTCCTTCGGCAGATCGACGAGCGGCTTGAGCGCCGACAACGCGCCGCGAATGATGGCCGCCATCTGCTGGAAGAACTGGTTGCCGCTCGCAACCACGATGCGCGTATGCAGGACTTCATCCGCAGTCTGATGACCGGCCTCGCCGGGCGGACTATTGCGGAAAGCGTCGAACGCATCGCGGATCGCGGCGATGTCGGCAGCGTTGCCGCGCGTCGCGGCCTGCGCGGCGGCGCGCGGTTCGATCAGCACGCGAAATTCGATCACATCGCGCAGGAACGTCGGATCGGGCTTCGCGCGAAAGCGCCAGTTCACGACGTCCTCGTCGATCATGCGCCAGTCGTGCATCGGCCGGATGCGCGTGCCGATCTTCGGACGCACGTCGAGCATGTGCCGCGCGAGCAGCATCGACAGCGCCTCGCGCATCACTGTGCGGCTGACGTCGAACTCCTTCGACAATACGTCCTGCGGCGGCAGCACCGCGCCGTATTTCTCTTCGACGATCCCGGTCACGAGACCATCCATGACCTTGCTGACCAAGGATCGTTCTTTATTGGTTTGTTCCATCACACTTCTCCCCGATGCGGCGATTCCCGCCTGCGATGAATGTTGATCACGTGCCCTCAGTGTCAGGTTTTAATTGTGAACAGTACGTTGCGTCGCTTTACCAGGATGCGCCATGCGGGAAACCACTCGACAGGGTATTCCCTCCGATGAATTGTTTCTTTCATGTAACGCGACGTGAAGCGAAGTCGGAAAGACGACGCAACACGTCTGCACAATCGGGAAAAATTGCATCGAAAGTACTGCACGCATAGGCTCGTTCATCGCGGTGGTTACATTCGTTACGTTTGTTACCAATCGAATCAATTAGCAGTCCGCATGCTCGCCGCACAGCCAACCATTTGTTCGTTCGCTTTCACTCCCTCCTGCAGTTGCGCCCAACTGCCAGGACCAGCGCGCGCGTGCCGGCCGACACGACCGTTCGATAGCCCATTCAATCAGATCAGATACGCCCGCTCCGTACGCGTGCCCACACTGCGCGGCGTATGCGTACGCGCAAACGCTTCAAGTGCATTGCTGTTCCGCTCTTCGATAGCGTCTGGCGAACGTGGAAGCGTCGCCGCCCCACGTCGGTGACATGGCGGGCTTTCGGGACGCCTGAGGCCGACAGCGACTTCGGGCCTGCGCCTGGCCGTCGTTGATCGCGTCGACGCGAAGCGCTGAACGGCCTCGACGTGCATCTCATCAATGAGACACACCAGACGCTTGCCCTGCAGCTGGAGATCCGCCGCCCGCGCGGAGGCGCCGCCAATGTGACCCGGACGAGCTGCTCGCCGAGGATGTCCGCACGCAACGTGCAACGCCTCTTCGGCACCGATCCGCCCGGCCAGTTCTGAGACGTCACGGATCGCTTCCGCCCGCCGCGCACGACGTCACGATCTCGCCTTTAGGCAACGTAGCGCGCGGCGCCGTACGGTCCGATGCGTCCCCACCGCCCGCGCCCGCGCCCGCCGCCACGACGTCACGCTCTCGCCCCCTCATCGCGACGCCCCGAGCCACGTCCAACGGCTGGCAGCGGGCGCTCAAAGCGCTCTGCCTTGCGCGCTTGGTCCGTATCGCCGACGCGCATGCGCTCCCAGCGCGACGGGTTCCATCTCGCGTCCGCCAGCCCGCGATGATGCCGCTGATGCCATTGAGCGCCGTTGATACAAACCGGACACGCGACGGCGAAGTGCGCGCCATCAATACGACGCCGGCCGTCCACTTCCGCCAAACGTTTTCGTCCCGCGCCGCCCGCGCGACCGCCATTCGGCAGACCTGATGGATGCCGCGCGCCAACACTTGTGCTGCGGGGCGTCGGCATCTGTCCGACACAATCGCGCGCGCCGCGACGCGGCCGCAACAAAATCCCTTCTCCGTGCGACACCGCACAAAGGCGATGGAACACATATGAATCAAAACGCGTTCGCCCCGAAAACGGGCATTACGTGGGGTTTGACGCCTGAGCCGCATTTGGACGCAATCGGCTCGTTATAGACGATCATCTTCAAATCAACCACTTATCTCGTGGAACTTCATATCGTTTCTCGAATACGACGAAAAATTCCATTGTGCAGATTTGAAACAAAATCAGACGTTTTGCCGCATCCGGGCAACTCGGCTACGACGCTGCGCCGCACCAGTACTCGTTTTCCAGCCGATTGGCACAGTCCTCGCTAAATAGTCGGCGCAGTGATAGCCAGCGTGAGAGAACGTCGAGAAGCACGTTCACGACTGGTGTGACGGGGCCGGTCTGTACGCTATCCGCCGTGAGCCAGGCGGCAGGTATCGGGAAGCGCAGCGCCGGGTTAAAAAATAAGAGGCCGTGCAGTGCACAGCTTCATGCGAGGACCGATCATGCTTACGCTTCAATCCGATCTGCACGGCAACCATTTGCTCGGCGCATTGCCTTCTCATGAGTGGCAAGCCATTGCCCCCCATCTCGAACTCGTCCATCTGCGCACCGAACAGTTGCTGTGCGACTCGGGACAGCGCATCCACCACGTCTATTTCCCGACGACGGCCATCATTTCGATGCTGTCGACGATGGAAGACGGCGGCTCCGTCGAGATCGCCGCCGTGGGTCGCGAAGGCATGACGGGCGTACCGGTGCTGACGGGCGGCGAAACCATGCCGAACCGCGTGCAGGTGCAATGTTCGGGCTTCGCTTACCGGATGTCGGCGCAGGCGCTGCGCCAGCAATTCGCGCGCTCCGATTTCCTGCGCCGCCTGATGCTGCTCTACATGCACGCGCTGCTCACGCAGGTCGCACAAACGGCTGCCTGCAACCGGCATCATTCGTTGAACAAGCAACTATGCCGCTGGCTGCTGATCGAAGTCGACCGCGTCGCATCGGACGATCTCTCCGTCACGCAGCAGCTGATCGCCGACATGCTCGGCGTGCGCCGCGAAGGCATCACGGAAGCAGCGGGCAAGCTGCACAACGACGGCCTGATCCATCACAGCCGCGGCCACATCCGTGTACTCGATCGCAAGGGACTCGAAGCGCGCGCATGCGAATGCTACGGTCTCGTCAAACGCGAGTTCGACCGCCTGCTGCCGCGTCTGCGCGAGGCCGAGACGGCGAACTGAAGATGCAGCCAGGATCGCAGCGACCCGTGCGCGCGGTGCGGCCGTTCGTGCCCGCGCGCCCCGTCAGCGGCGACATTCACCCGCGCCTCATCTGAAGCGGTGCCAATGGGGATGCGATGCCCGGCGCACTGCCCCATCCCGGTCCAGTGACGAAGTTGCGAACACAACGAGCGCGCAGCGAAACTCGCCTCATGCAGCGGATTCACTGGACGGCAAACCGCGTTCGCAGCCCGTGGTTGCGAATCACGGCCGCGGCGTCTGAAGTGTCCGACTCACCTTCTTCATCAGATTGACGCCGCGCCTGCCTATCACCAGCCGCACAAACAGCAACATGCGCCCCTTGGTCGGAATGTCGATTTCCCTCAATATGATTCGTCCAACGATGTTCAATCTCACGTCGATATTCAATCGCTTGTAAAGCAGAACATTGAAGATGAAGGCGGATATATGCCCCTTCGACATGAGCTTGTTATATTTTTCGAGGAACACAAGGCTCGGCTCGGAATTCGGCGCATGCGACATTCTGCCGGCATTCCAGTTCGACGAATATTCCACCAGAGGGTCGTGTAAATAGATAAAGCTGCAGCCGGCCATTTGAGCTCTTACGGCGAAGTCCCAATCCTGATGCCGACGCAACGATCCATCAAAGCTGATCAATGGATAATGGTGACGCCACATCATGATCGACGAAGTCTGGATATAGCCATTCCTCAGCAGGATGAAATCGAGCATCGGTTGTCCCTCGTAGGGCGACCGGTTACCGGGAATGCGGTGCGCTCCATCCGTCAGCATCACGTTGCTGAACAGCACCTTGGCTTCATGCCCGGGCGGCTTCGGGCCGAGCGCCGCGAGGCAGCGTTCGAGCTTGTCGGGCAACCACCGGTCATCCGCATCCAGAAAAGCGATCACGTCGCCCGTGGCTGCCTCGATGCCCCGGTTTCGACACCACGCCGCGCCACGATTCACTGTTTCACGGATGAGACGCAATGCAATCTCGTTTCCGCAATGCGACGGCAGTTCGAACTGCAAACCCGATGCGTCATCGACGACAACGATTTCCCGCGGCGCCACCGTCTGGCAGGAGATCGAGTCAATCGCCTGCCAAAGCAGATCGAGGCTGTTGTAGTGTGGGATTATCACACTGACGTCATAGACACTGTCGCAACCAGGCTCCATCCCATACCTCAAATCCGAAAAGCTTCAGATAAAAGCAAGCAATTTTCTGTTTCTATCCAACTGGCCGCTTTAAGATCGGAATTACTTTTATTCGCATAACATAATAATCGTAAGCAAGATTACTATCGGCCACAGCACAGCAAGAACGGAGAGCGCAATACGCAGTGACGGATCGTAGTTCGCGCCATTCCCCGCTTCAGTGGGTTGCACAACAATTTGGTGTCAATTGCGGGCGGCGGCCGGTGATTACACCGACGCGCAGAACAGTGTTCGTTTCACCGCTGAGCGACCGCGCGACGTCGTGCACCATACGTCGTGGCGCAACCCGATACGGTTAGAATCAGGCAGCCCCGGCGCCTCTTGAACCTCATGTCCTCTTCTCTTCAAACTCGCCCCTCCGCGCACGAAGTGCACGTCTGGCAATGGAATCTCGACGCGCCAGGCGGCGATGCCGACCGGTACCGGGACATCCTGTCGACGCAAGAGCACGAGCGCGCCAGCAGATTCCGCTTCGAACGGCATCGCAATCGCTTCATGGCAGGACGCGGTGAACTGAGGCTGCTCCTCGGTCGCTATCTCGGCCTTTCACCACGTGATGTCGGCATCGGTTACGGTTCGGATGGCAAACCTTTTTGCACCACGCAACCGCAGGGATGGCAGCTCTGTTTCAATCTGAGCCATAGCGAGGCGGCAGCGGCGCTCGCCGTGTCGAACGGCTTCGACGTCGGTATCGATATCGAACTGGCGCGCCCAATCGGCGAAGGCGTGCCACTCGAAGTCTTCTCCAATCTGGAGCGCGCGCAATTCGCCGCATTGCCGGACGCCGAGCAACAACAGGTCTTTCTCGAAAGCTGGGCGCGCAAGGAAGCCTGTCTGAAAGCGCTCGGCACCGGCTTCATGCTTCCACCGACGCATTTCGAGTTCGATCTTTGCATTCGCGGCGATACGACACCGCGCTTCGTCGGCGGCGATGCGCAGGAAGCGGCGCGCTGGCAGGTCCGTGCGATCACTGCCAACGCGGCCTGTGCGTGCGTCGTGGCCGCCCGCCGCACGGGGTGGTCAATCGTCGTCATGAATTGACGACAGTGCCACATCTTTCTGCATAACTAACGAAATACACTGAAGCCGCCATCGACCCGGCCAGCGGCGCGCTGTCGCGACCGATTCCCGCTGCCAGTGCGTGATGGCCAAGCCCACGTGATCGCACGCGCTCTGCTGCGTCGCATGACGCGACCGGGCCTGCGCCCTTCCCGCCCATTCGGTTTTCGGCGCGTGCGCCCGACACGCCCGGCACTCGCGTGTTTCCGCGATGTGTTGTTGCAACGCACGTGTGTGCGTCGGCGTACGGATAGGGAACCCGCGGAAGATTAACTTTCCAATACCGCAAATTTAGCGTTTGAGACGCGGATCGGCGTGGACAGCCGCGTGCTGCTTGCCTTCCGTGACCGGCCGCCGTCACGCGCGCGCTGCGCGCCAATCACGATGCGTAGCCCCGCAAGCCTTCATTTACATTATTGGAGAGCGGCACATGTCACACAGAGATGGAATTGCTGGCAACTTGCCGAGCGGAACGGGTCACGCATCCGGCGTGGCTGCGCGCTTCGATGCCGTATCGGCGGAGTTTGGCCATCATCTTGCTGTGATCGATTCGACTGGCGAAGAAAGCTATGCCGCCCTCGCCGAACGTTCGGCGCGGGTCGCCACCGTTCTGCGCTCCATGGGACTGGAACCGGGCGAGCGCTGCGCCATCATGGTGCCGCGCAGCCGGGATACACTGGCCCTGATCCTCGCGATCCTGCGTGTGGGCGCTGTCTATGTGCCGCTGGACCCTGCCTACCCGCGCGCGCAACTCGATTTCATCGTTGCCGATTGCGCGCCGAAGCTGATCGTCGCGCAAAGCGCTGCACTCGGCAGCGTCGGCGCCCTGAACGGCACGCTGGTCGATCTGGCCGGGATCATGGCGTCGTCACAGCAAGCCGATCCCGCAACGCTGCAAAGCTGTGGCCGCGACGACCCGGCCTACATCATGTACACCTCGGGCTCGACGGGCAAACCGAAGGGCGTGATCGTGCCGCACCGCGCGATCCTGCGGCTCGTCCATGGCCAGACGTTCACGGAGCTCACGCCGCAGACGCGCTTTCTCAACCTCGCGCCGCTCGCCTTCGATGCGAGCACGCTCGAAATCTGGGGCCCGCTGCTCAACGGTGGCTGCGCCGCGATCATCAGCGAGGTGCAGCCTTCGCTCGACACCATTGCCGCCGAGATTGCGCGACTCGGTGTCACGAGCGCCTGGTTCACGGCCGGCCTCTTCAACGCGCTCGCCGACTATCGGCTGGAAGCGTTCGCGCCGCTCAAGGAAGTGCTGACGGGCGGGGATGTGCTGTCGCCCGTGCACGTGCGCAAGGTCATGGAGGCGCATGCCGCGCTGCAGGTCATCAATGGTTATGGTCCGACGGAGAACACGACCTTCAGCTGCTGCTACCGCATTCCGCGCGACGCCGCGGCGCTCGCCAACGGCGATGCAATTCCCATCGGCGACGCCATTGCGGGCACGCGCGTCCATATCGTCGATGACAAGCTGTCTCCCGTTGCCGAAGGCGAAGTCGGCGAGCTGGTGGTGGGCGGCGACGGCGTGGCGCTCGGCTATCTCAATCGTCCCGAACTGACGGCGGAGAAGTTCGTCGACGACGTCTTCTCGACGGGCGCGAAACTCTACCGCACAGGCGACCTGGTGCGCCGCCGTCCGGACGGCGCGATCGATTTCCTCGGCCGCAACGACCGGCAGATCAAGATCGCCGGCAAGCGCATCGAACTCGATGAAATCGAACACGCGCTGCGCGCGGCGCCCGGTGTCGCGGATGCCGCCGTTGCGGCCTTCGACGGCCGCACGGGCAAAGCGATTGCCGCCTTCGCGAAAGCCGATAGCGCGGCCGCCGGCGCCCTCGCGAACCAGATACGCACGTATCTCAAGTCCGCGCTGCCCGCCTACATGCTGCCGACGGAACTGCACATCCTGCCCACTTTCCCGCTGACGCCGAACGGCAAGACCGATCGCAAGGCCCTGCTTGCGGGACTCGACACGCCCGCTACGGCAACCGCGGCAGACCCAGCGGTCGAAGCGATGGACGACGATATCGCGGGCAAGCTGGCCGCCGTATTCGAAGGACTGCTCGGGCACGCCGCCGACCGGCGCGCGAACTTCTTCGACCTCGGACTGCGCTCGCTGGATCTGATGCGAGCGCACGCGATCATCATGCGCGAGGTGTCGGCCAAGGTCGCGCTGGTGGATCTGTTTCGCCATCCCAACGTCGAGGCGCTCGCCACGCATCTGCGGGAAAGCCTCGCGACGGCGCACACCGGTCTCGCCCGTCGCCGCCGCGACGCGGATAGCGGGGCCATCGCCGTCATCGGCATGTCCGGGCGCTTTCCGGGGGCGCGCAACGTCGCCGGACTGTGGGCCAACCTTGTCGCGGGCCGCGACTGCATCACGCATTTCGACGTTGAGGAACTCGAAGACAGTTTCGACGACAGCGCCCGGCGCGACGCGAACTATGTGAAAGCCCGGCCGATCCTCACCGACGTCGACCGCTTCGATGCCGGCTTCTTCGGCATGCTGGCGCGCGAAGCGGCGCTGACCGACCCGCAACAGCGCCTGTTCCTCGAGATCGCGTGGGAAGCATTCGAAGACGCGGGCTATGATCCCGCGACAATCACGGGTGCCGTCGGCGTGTTTGCGGGCACGTCGTTGAACACGTACTTCCTCAAGCACGTGCTGACCGATCGCGGTGTGATCGATGAATTCACGAGCCAGTTTCAGATCGGCGAGTATCAGAAGCTGGTTGGCGCGGGCGACTTCGTCTCCACGCGCACTGCGTACAAGCTCGGCCTCACGGGGCCCGCCATTTCGGTGCAGACGGCCTGCTCGACCTCGCTCACCGCCATCAGCCTCGCCGTGGAGAACCTCCGATCGGGCCGCTGCGACATGGCGCTCGCGGGCGGCGTATCGATCACCTTCCCGCAAAAGCGCGGCTATTTTTACGAGGAAGGCGGGATGGGCGCCGCCGACGGCGTGTGCCGTCCGTTCGATGCCGACGCCAAAGGCACCGTGTTCGGCAGCGGCGCGGGCGTGGTCCTGCTCAAGCGACTCGAAGACGCCATCGCGGACGGCGACCCCATCTACGCCGTGGTGCGCGGTGTCGGCATCAACAACGATGGCGCCGACAAAGTCGGCTTCACGGCGCCGAGCGTCGACCGGCAGGCAGGCGCCATCGCCATCGCGCACGCGGAAGCCGGTATCGATCCCGCGTCCATCGGCTACGTCGAAGCGCACGGCACGGCAACACCGCTTGGCGATCCGATCGAATTCGCCGGTCTCGTGCAGGCATTCCGCCTCGGCGGCGTCGAAGGCGGCCAGTTCTGCGCGCTCGGCTCGGCCAAGGCCAATGTCGGACACCTCGACGCCGCGGCGGGCGTGACGGGTTTCATCGCGGCGTCGCTCGCGCTGCGCAACCGCACCTTGCCGCCGCTCACGCATTTCCGCGCGCCGAACCCCGCTATCGACGTGACCAACAGCCCGTTCTACTTCAACGCGACGGCACGCCCGTGGGCGCAGGGCGCGACGCCGCGGCGCGCGGGCGTGAGCTCGTTCGGTGTCGGCGGGACCAACGTCCACGTGGTGCTGGAGGAAGCGCCCGCGCAATGCAGCGTAGGCGAGCCGGATGAAAAGCTGCAGATCCTGCCGCTCTCGGCGAGAAGCGCGGGTGCGCTCGAACGCGCGAAGGCCAACCTCGCGCAACATCTGGGCGCGAACCCGGGCGTATCGCTCGCCGATGTGGCCGCGACGCTGCAAACGGGACGCCGCGCCTTCGCTCATCGCGCCGTCGTGATCGCCGACAGTCTCGAACAGGCCCAGGCCAAACTGCAAAAAGGCGCGATCGAAGCACAGGCGCCACAAGCCGCGCCGCCCGTCGTCTTCATGTTCCCCGGCCAGGGTTCGCAGTATCCGGGTATGGCCGAAGCGCTCTATCGCACCGAGCCCGTCTATCGTCAGTGGATCGACAAGGGTGCTGAAGTGCTGGCGCCGCATGTCGGGCTGGACATCCGCACACTGATGTTCAGCGCCGCTGCGCAAGGCGACGACGCCCCGCATCCGATCCGTTCGACGCTCTACGCGCAGCCCGCGCTGTTCCTCGTCGAATACGCGCTCGCGCAACTGTGGATATCGCGCGGCATCAAGCCGGCGGCGATGATCGGCCACAGTGTGGGCGAGCTGGTCGCCGCCTGCGTGGCCGAGGCGATTTCGTTCGACGACGCGCTGTATCTGATCGCCCGGCGCGGCGCCTTGATGCAGTCGGCCGAACCGGGCGCGATGCTGGTCGTGCGCCTGTCCGAGACCGAGCTCAAGGCCACGCTGCCCGCCGACGTGGATCTCGCCGCCATCAACGCGCCGACGCTCAGCGTCGTGGCCGGCCCCTTCGCAGCCATCGAGGCGTTCGAGGCCACACTGAAGGCGCGCGACATCGAACACAGGCGTCTGCATACGTCGCATGCGTTCCACTCGCGCATGATGTCCGGCGTCGTCGAAGACCTTGCCGCGGTCGCGGACACGCTTTCGTTCGCGCCGCCGAAGATTCCGTATGTATCGTCGGTGACGGGGAAATGGGCGTCGATGGATCAAGCCGTATCGGGACGCTACTGGGCCGGACACTGCCGCGACGTCGTGCGTTTCAGCGACGCGCTGGCCACGGTGACGGAGCAGGACAAGCCGCTGCTGCTGGAAATCGGTCCCGGCCGCACGCTGACGACCTTCGCGATGCAGGGCTTGCCGAAGGAGCGTTATCTGGCCGCGCTTGCGTGCCTGCCCGATTTCGCCGTGCGCGAGCGCGAGCTTCAGGTATTGGCCGAAGCGACCAGCCGCCTGTGGCTGAACGGCGTCACGCCGGACTGGACAACTGTGCAGTCTGCCGGCGCCCGCCGCGTATCGCTGCCGACCTACCCGTTCGAACCGGAACGCCACTGGATCGAAGCACCCACACCCGCAACCGCTGCTACACGCACCCCGGCGACGGCCGCCCCCGTCATTGCCGCGCCCGCTACACCCGATGCCATAACCACGACTACTCAGACCACCATGGACCAAACCGTACTGATCGATCGCAAACCGCGTCTTGTCGCCGAACTGGCATCGCTTCTTGCCGAAATGTCGGGCGAAGCGCCCGACATCTCCGATCCGGACGTGACCTTCTGGGATCTCGGTTACGACTCGCTGTTCATGGGGCAGGTCTCCCGCCAGCTGCGCCGCCGCTATGACGTCACGATCAGCTTCCGGCAGATCATGAGCGACTATCCGACGCTGCCCGCGCTCGCGCAGTTCCTCGATAGCACGTTGCCGCCCGACCCGGCACAGCCCGCCGCGCCGGCAGCCGCCGAAGCCGCACCTGTCGCCGCACCCGTCGCCGTCGCGGCACCCACCGCGGCCGTTGCATCTGCACCCGCAGCCGTGGCCGCAGCGCCTGTGACGGCCGCGCCGTTCGTGCCGGGCGCAGCCACGGGCGACATCCAGTCGGTGATCCGCGATCAGATCGCGGCGATGCAGTCGCTGATGGCACGTCAGCTCGACGTGCTGCAAGGCGCGCCCGTGGCCGCTGCGCAGCCCGCAAGCGCCGTTCAGGCCGCCGCCGTGCCCGCGCAACTCGCTGCGCCAATCGCGGCGCAAACCGCCGCCCAAACCGGCGCAGGAGCGCCCGTCGCGATGGCCGCCGCCCAGACAGCTGCCGCAACCGCACCCGCACGCGCCGCCGGCCCTGAAATCAAGTTCGAGGAAAACCGTCCGACGCGCTTTACCGCGTACAAGCCCGGCGCGAGCAAATCGGCGGAGATGACGGATGCGCAAAAGGCATTCATCCACGATCTGACCACGCGCTATTCGGCCAAGACACCCAAGTCCAAGGCTCGTACGCAATCCTATCGATCCGTGCTCGCCGATCCGCGCACGGCAAGCGGCTTTCGCGAGGAATGGAAAGAGCTGGTCTATCCGATCGTCGCGCAGCGCTCGAAGGGCTCGAAGATCTGGGATGTCGACGGCAACGAATATATCGATATCGTCAACGGCTACGGCCAGACCGCGTTCGGCCACACGCCCGATTTCGTGGTCGATGCCGTCAACGCGCAGATGGCCGAGGGTTTCGCCATCGGACCGCAGTCGCCGCTCGCGGGTGAAGTCGCGCAGATGTTCGCCGACATGACGGGCCATCAGCGCGTGACGTTCTGCAACACCGGCTCGGAAGCCGTGATGGCCGCGATGCGACTCGCGCGTACGGTGACGGGCAAGGACAAGATCGTCTGCTTCGACGGCGACTATCACGGCCAGTTCGACGAAGTGCTCGTCAAGCCGGGCAGCGAAGCGGGCGTGCCGCGCGCGTTCCCGCTCGCCCCCGGCATCCCGCAGACGTCCGTGGGCAACATGGTCGTGCTGCCCTACGCGAGAACGGAAAGCCTCGAGTGGATCAAGGCTAACATCGACGATATCGCCGGGGTGCTGTTCGAGCCCGTGCAATCGCGTCACCCCAACCTGCGTCCGAAGGAATTCGTGCAGCAGCTGCGCGAAATCACGGCTGCCAATGAATCCGCGCTGATCTTCGACGAGGTCGTGACGGGCTTTCGCGTCAACCCCGCCGGCATGCAAGGCTACTGGGGCATCCAGGGCGACATGGCGACCTACGGCAAGGTGGTCGGCGGCGGCTTGCCCGTCGGCGTGCTGGCGGGCAGCGCGCAGTACATGGATGCGCTCGACGGCGGCCAATGGCAATTCGGCGACGCGTCGGTGCCCGAAGTCCCGCCCACCTTCTTCGCCGGCACGTTCGTCCGCCACCCCGTGGTGCTCGCCGCGATGAAAGCCGTGCTGCTGCATCTGAAGGCAGCGGGCCCGTCGCTGCAGGAAAACCTCGCGGCCCGGATGGACGGCCTCGTGCAGCGGATCAACGCACATCTGGAGAAAGTCGGCATCGCAACGCGGGCAGAATCGTTCTCGAGCTGGTTCTATGTCAGCTTCGCGGGCGAAGACCGGCTGGGCAGCCTGTTCTATCCCTACATGCGCTACCTCGGCGTGCACATCATGGAAGGCTTCCCGTGCTTCCTGACGACAAGCCATTCGGACGAAGACATCCGCAAGATCGGCGACGCCTTCATCGCAAGTATCGATGCGCTGCAACGCGTCGGCATTCTCGGTGACGCGCCGCAGGCCGCGCCCGCGCAACTCACGCAGGCTCCCCTGACCGAGCCGCAGAAAGAAATCTGGATGTCGGCGCAACTGGGCAACGAAGCCTCGCTGGCCTTTAACGAGTCGTTCACGCTGGAACTCAATGGCAACTTGAACGAAGCCGCTTTCGAGCGCGCCTTCGCGGCGACGATGGCCCGCCACGACGCGTTGCGCGCGCACTTCTCGCGCGTCGGCGACACGATGTTCGTGGACCCCGCGACGACCGTCCCGCTGGAGCACATCGACCTGTCGGGCCACGCCGATCCCGCTGCGGAACTCGCGACGATCGTCGACGCCGAAGCGCACGAGGTGTTCGATCTCACCCGCGCGCCGCTGGTGCGCGCCGCGCTCGTGCGGCTCGAAGCGCAGAAGTGGGCGTTCGTGTTCACGGCTCACCACATCATCTGCGACGGGTGGTCGATCAACATCGTGCTGCGCGATCTGGAAGCGCTCTACTCGGCCGAAGTCTCGGGCAAGGCAGCCGAACCCGACGACGTGCAGAGCTTCCTCGCCTTCGCCACGGCGCAGCATCAGGCGGGCGTCGATGCCGACACGCGCGAGTTCTGGATGAACCTTCATCGCAACCCGGCGCCGCAACTCGATCTGCCCGGCGATCGTCCGCGCCCGGAACTCAAGAGTTTCAACGGTGCGTCGACGACGCGTCATGTCGGGGCCGATCTGCTCAAGCAGGTGAAAACCGCTGCGTCGAAACAGGGCTGTTCGCTGTTCGCTGCGCTGTTCGGCGCCGCGCAAGTGCTGTTCGGCCGGCTGTCGGGCAATGACGATGTCGTGATCGCCGCGCCGATGGCAGGGCAAACGCAAGCAGGCGAAGCGCTGCTCGCCGGTCACTGCGTGAACTTCCTGCCGTTGCGCGTCAAATTCGATCGCAACCAGCCGTTCGCGGCGCACATGAAGGCCGTGCGCGACCATCTGTACGACGCGGGCGACCGGCAGAACTACACCTACGGCGCACTGGTGCGCGATCTCGGCATCAAGCGCGATTTCAACCGGCTGCCGCTGACCGACCTGCAGTTCAATCTGGAGAAGGTCGACGCGCAACTCGACATGGGCGGCGTGACCACGCGCTTCACGCCGAACGCGAAGGCATACAGCAACTTCGATCTGTTCCTGAACGTGATCGAATCCGCGCAAGGCCTGCGCATGGACTGCGACTTCAACACCGACGTCTATGACGAAGCGACCATCCAGCGCTGGCTCGGCCACTACGAAACCTTGCTGGCGGCGATCGCGCGCGATGCCGACACGACGATCGCGGCGCTGCCGTTGCTGAGCGACGCCGAGATTCATCATCTTCGCGATGAGCTGAACGATTCCCAGCGTCCCTACGACCTCACGCAGACGGCTTCGGCGATGATCGCCGCGCAGACGCGCCGCACGCCCGACGCGACGGCCGTGTCGGACGAATCGGTGAGCCTCACGTATGACGGACTCGATGCCCGCGCGAACAAGATCGCCCGCCGGCTGGTGGCGGCGGGCATCGCACCGAACGGACGCGTTGCCATCGCGATGGACCGCACGGCGATGACGGTGGCCGCGATGATCGCCGTGTGGCGCGCCGGTTGCGCCTACGTGCCGCTTGACATGACGATGCCGGCCGCGCGCCTGCGTCAGATTCTCGACGGCGCCGGCATCGCCGCGATCCTCACCGACAGCAAGAGCCGCAGCGTGCTCGATGCAGGCGCACATCGCGTCCTGGCACTGGAGGCGCTTCTCGCGCAAAGCGACGACGATGCCGTGACGCTGCCCGCCGTGTCCGCAGAAGATTCGGCCTACGTCATCTTCACGTCGGGCTCGACGGGCGAGCCCAAGGGCGTCGATATCCCGCATCGCGCGCTGAGCAACTTCCTGCTGTCGATGGCGCAAGCCCCGGGCTTCACGGCCCAGGACCGCATCGTCGCAGTGACGACCTTCTCGTTCGATATCTCCGGCCTCGAACTGTTCCTGCCGCTGATCGTCGGCGCACAGACGTTCATTGCGGGCCACGAAGAAGTGCGCACCGGCTTCGAGCTGGTGACGCGGCTCAAGGAGCAGGCAGCCACCGCCCTGCAGGCCACGCCGTCGCTCTGGCGCATGCTGCTCGAGGCAGGCTTCGAAGCGCCCGCGGGCTTCAAGATCCTGTGCGGCGGCGAAGGCTTGCCGCGTGATCTCGCCGACGATCTGCTGGCGACGGGTGCGCAGGTGTGGAACCTCTACGGTCCGACTGAAACGACCATCTGGTCGTCCGCCTCGCGCGTCGCGGCGAACGGGCCTGTCGTGATCGGCGCGCCGCTTGCGAACACGCAGCTTCATGTGCTGACAGAGGATCTGCAACTGGCGCCGCAAGGTGTCAGCGGCGAACTGTGGATTGGCGGCGATGGCCTCGCCAAGGGTTATTTCAACCGTGCCGATCTGACGGATGCCGCGTTCAAAATGGTTGCCATCGCAGGCGCCGCGCCGCGCCGTCTGTACCGCACGGGCGATCTCGCGAAGCGCCTTGCCGACGGCTCGCTCCAGCATCTTGGCCGTCGCGACCAGCAGATCAAGCTGCGGGGCTTCCGCATCGAGATCGAGGATATCGAGGCTGCGTTGCGCAAGGCGCCGGGCGTGGCCGCCGCCGCCGTCGCGTTGCACACCGTCAGCGGCAATGCGCGCCTCGTGGGCTACATCGTCGAGGCGGATGCGGGCAACGCCGATTTGGGCGCCGTCGCGGCGCACGTCGCGGCTCAATTGCCCACCTATATGGTGCCGACGCTGTGGATGACGCTCGACGCCCTGCCGCAGACCGCCAACGGCAAGCTCGACCGCAAGGCGCTGCCCGTGCCCACGGCCGACATGGTGGCCACGCCCGCGCGTCAGCCTGCGCTGAAGGTGGTGCCGCCCGCTCCGGCGCCCGTCGAACCGGCGGCAGCCGAAGCTGCACCGGCCGCACCGGCCGAACCAGCCGCCATGACGCCGACCCAGGCCACCATCGCGGCCGTCTGGGCAGACGTGCTCGGCCTCCCACAGGTGGACATCGACCAGAAGTTCTTCAGCCTCGGCGCAGACAGCCTGCAGCTGTTCCGCATCGTCGCGCGCATGAACGAGCGCGGGCTGGGCGTCGATGCGCGCCAGCTGATGAGAAACGTCACGATCGCCGAACTGGCCGCGAGCCTCGACGGCACGCCAGGAGAAGAACCGATGGCCGCCCCCGCTGTGGCCCGTCCGTCGATTCTCAATTTCAAACGCAGGGCTGCGCAGGGAGTCTGAGCGATGAACGGGTTAGCCTTTGCAATCGCGCCGGATCAGGACACCAAAGCGAGTTACGCGCTGTTCCCGGCAACCGCGTGTCAGGTCCGGTTCTGGCATGAGCAGAAGGCATCGCCGAAGGCCTCCGCGCTCAATATCGCGTTCCGGCTGCAACTGTCCGGGCCGCTCGATGCCGCGAGCATCGAGCAAGTGCTGCGCGAGCTGGTCGCGCGGCACGAGGTCTTGCGCACGGGCTTTCTGATGACGGGCGCGGGGCTGCGCCAGCAGGTCTGGAGCACGGCCCCGTTCCAGCTCGACGTGGTCGACCTGACGCGTCTGGACCCCGAGGCTGCGCTTGCGGAGGCCGGGCGCGTCGGCGGGCAGCAGGCTCGTACGCCGTTCGCATTGTCGTCGCCCTCTTTCTTCCGGGCCGTGTGGTTGCCCAGATCGGGCACGCAAGGCGAACTCCAACTGACCTTCCATTCGCTCATCATGGATGGCTGGTCGTTCGCGATCCTCGTGCGCGAACTCGTGGAGGGCTTGGCCGCGGTCCATGCCGGCCGTGATCCCGATTTCCCCGATGTCGACCTTCATCACGGCGACTATGCGATGTGGAAGGAAGAGTTCCTTGCCGGCGGCGCGCTGGATCGCGCGCGCGCCCATTGGCGCAAGGAACTCGAGGGCTTCAGCCGTTTCGACGTGCCTGGCGATCGTCCCCGGCCGCAAGCGCGACGCTTCCAGGGCGTCATCCGTTCGATTCTATTGCCCGCCGCGCTGAGCGATCGCCTGATCGCCGCGGCCAAAGCCCAGGGCGTCACGCTGTTCAGCGTGGCGGCGGCAGGCCTCGCGGTGGCATTGCAAACCGCGTCGGGCCAGACGAAGGTCGCGATGGGCACGCAGATGTCGGTGCGCGACCAGCAGGAGCTCGAAGGTGTGGTCGGCCCGCTCATCAACACGGTCATACTGCGCCTCGACGTGCCCAAGGGCAGCACCGTTGCTGACGTCACGGCGCAATGCGGCGCCAAGCTCAGCGATGCGATCGAACATCTGCACCTGCCGTTCGAAGCAATGATGGAGATGGCAGGCGAAGTGTCCGATGGCGATCGCCCGCCGCTGTGCTCGGTCAACTTCGCCCTGCAGCAGAGCTTTGTTGGCGGCGGCGACGAGGTTCGCCGCGGGGAATTCGCCGCGACGACCTCGCCTTCGTTCAACGCCGGTGCGCTGTACGACCTCAACTTCTTCATGGTGCGTCGGCCGGAAGGCTGGCGCATCTCGTGCGAAGGCGACACTGACCTCTACGACATCGGGACGATCGACGCGCATCTGGCGAAGTGGCGCGAGATGCTGGAAACCGTGGAGATCGTGGCGAAGCTGCCCGCGGCGCCGGCTGCCGCGAAAGCTACGGCGACTTTCGTGGCGGGCGTCGGCAACAGCGGTTTCATGAGTCAGACCGAACTGGAAGCGAAAGCGCGCAATATCGTGCGCTTCAACGAGAATGCGCCGGGCACCCCCATCATCGCCCTCAACAACACGGCCGTGTTCTATGAACTGGCCCGGCAGATCGGCGCCGAACGTCCCATCATCGATATCCCGATGGTGCCGGAAGGTGCCCCGCGCGAGTTCCCGCAGCGCGCATTCGAGGACGTCGCCGCGGACGCCGTGCGGCTGATCAGGCTGGCCCGGCCCCACGGCCCGTATATCCTGATGGGGCACTGCGTGCTCGGCGCACTGTCGCTGGAAGCGGCCCATCAGCTCAGGCGCGAAGGCGAAATGGTGGAACTCGTCATTCTCAACGATTCCTGGTGCCCGGGTTATCGCGAGTCGATGCCCTGGCACGACCGGCAACTGCGCAAGATGCAGGTGCGCGCCGACAACATTCCGCGTGACTTCCGCAAGGCGCTGCGGGGCGAGACCTCGATGGTCTCGTTCCTCAGCCAGTATCGGATCGTCCGCTGGCTCGGCGTTGCCAACCTTGCGCTCAAGCTCGGCCTCATTCAGGGTAGCGCTTCCGAGCATATGGTTTCGGAGAATCGCTGGTACATCGAATATCTGCTGGCGCAGCAGGCGCGGTATCGTCCTGCCCCCTATGACGGCAACGTGCAGATCTTCCGCAGTGGCCAGGTGCTCAATGGACGCCTGTTCGCGCACGACCTGGGATGGGAGGCAGTCGTCACGGGCAAACCGGACAACCTGGTCGTCACCGAGGTGCCGGGCATGCACGATCAGATCTTCCGCGCGGCGGGCGCGGCCGTCATCGGCAAGCAGTTGCGTGAGCGCCTCGCGGGCATCGAGGCCGACGCGCCGACAGGGTCCTGAGCCGTGCCGAAGCCTGGCTTCGGCGCGAGATAGATAGGAACGCCATACCTTGCTGACCGATCGGATGAGGTGGTTGGGCTATGTCTCGTTTGCGTAGAGTGTTGCTGGTCGTGTTTTGCGGTGCGCTGACAGGGGCCGGCCTGATTTACGTCAGGCTGGCGGGAGCCGAACTGTCCCGCAAGCCGGCTGCCGCCGTTGCCAACGGTCAGACGGTGCCGTCCAACCGGATACGGCTTGCCGTGCTCGGCGATTCCGACAGCCAGTCCTATCACGACACGCGGATGTCGAGAGATCCGAACGCGCGCGGCGGCCCCTGGCGCGCGACCACCTGGCAGTGGACCGAGGTCCTGGCCCGGCTACGCGGCGACCAGATCGATCAGGGCCGATGGGGCGCCTGGGGCACCAACAAGTATCGCGCGTACTTCGACGAAGCGTTCGGCTCGCTCGCTCGGGCGCCGGCCAAAGAAGACTACCGCTACAACTTTGCCATCAGCGGCGCCTGGTCCAACCAGTTGATGGGACACCCGATGCGTCAGGCAATCCGTCTTGTCGCGCTGATGGACACCGAGCCCCAAGCCTGGAAAGGCGGCGTCGTGCTGATCCGGATCGGTATCAACGACGTCGGTTCGCACGAGGTCCTCGACGCCATGGCGGTTGATCCGAATGGCCCGTTTCCCACGCAGAGGATCAACGCCGCGCTCGGGGAAATCGGCAAGGCCGTCGCCCTGATCCGCAAACACCACCCGGATACGTACGTGCTGCTCATCGGCATCCTCAGCAACGCAGACTGGTCGGGGGAGTTCGACAACTGGCAATCCGCCAGCGCGATCGCCAATATCGACGCCGGGCTGAACCGCTTCGACGACGGCTTGCGCAAGCTGGCCGCGGTGGATCACCATGTCGCCTTTCTGGGCGATCGCGCCTGGTTCGCGAGCCTGTGGGGCGCGCGGGACGAGCGCGGCCGTCCGCTCTATAAGACCGTGCATCTTTCGCCCGGCTGGGCCATTACGAATACGTCCGGCGACGATCCTCACAACGCGGCCACCTCCGACGGTCATGCAGGCGTTGTCTGGAACGCCCTCTGGGCGCAGCATCTCGTCGCATCGCTCAACACCGCGTTCGGCTTGCATCTCAAACCGATCACGGATGCCGAGGTGATCGACTTTCTGCAACCGAGCTTCGAGGCGAGCCAACGGTCCGCCTCGGAACGATCGACCTCAGCAGAGGAAAACTGAGCTGGCCCAAACCCCGACGCGGGGACACGAAAGCTGGCCGAAAGCGGTCCGGTCTCGCGTCGGTCCAGCCCGGCAAATACCCCGCCCTCCGTACGCCCACGCACAAACACGCCATCCTTCATTGTTCACAATGGGCCGCAGAGTCGTGCAGGCGCGTCCTCGCCGCGCATCGACTGGACCGACACACAGAGCTCCGCGCCGCGACACACAGGCCGCACATGGAGCCGGTGAATCAAACACAGCGTGACTGCTGAGAGGATGGCCCTTCGTGAAGTCTCTCCCACGTTTGCTGCAAGAAGCGCAGAGCACCCTGCTTTGCGTCGATGCCTTCGATACGCTGCTGCTTCGCAAACCCGTGTCGCTGGAGCAGCGCCTGTTGAAAGCGGCGAAGCTGTTCTGCGAACGTCTCGCGCTGCGGCCGGACGAACTCGCGCCTCATGCGCTCGCCCGGCGCCGGCGCCAGCTCGAGCAAATCGCTCACCGTGCGCGCAACGTCGCCGGACACGGTGAAGTCCGCCTCGAAAGCATCGCACTCAGCTTGCTGGAACTTGTCCATATCGACACCACCTACGTGCCGGAATGGATCGCCTGCGAACTCGCGGTGGAGCGCGAATGCCTCGTGCCGAACGTGCCGTTGATACGCGCGCTCGAACGGCTCCGCGCAAGCGGGATTTCGCTGCGCGTGGTGAGCGACACGAGCTTGTCCGGCGACGCGCTGCGGCAACTGATTACGGCGATCTGTCCGCCCGGACTTCAATGGGACGCCGTCCATACGAGCGCCGACCTGCAACTCACGAAACGCGATGGGACGATCTTCGCGGCAGTGTCGGACGCAGCCCGTGTTCCGCTGTCGAAGATGGCACACCTCGGCGACGACCCCGTCGCGGACTGGACCATGCCGCGCCGCTGCGGTATGACGGCAATCCTGCGCCCGCGTTCCCGCCTGCACGTAGCGATGCTGCGCGCCAACGCGGTGCTCGCGCGCGGCCAGTCGCAATGGCATCACGGGCGGCACCGCCAGGCTCAAACACGCGTGAAGGGTCGCGACTCACGCACGGCTGACGATACCCTCGTCCCCGACGTGCTAGGCCCTGTGTTCGCCGAATACTGCCGCAGACTGCATGTCTACCTCCAACAGACGGCGGCCATCGAAGGCCCCGTGGTCGCGCTCTTCTGCGCGCGCGGCGGACTGGGCCTTCAAAAGCTCTACGAGCTCTACGCCGCACAATGTCCCGCGCGCGGCGATATCCGCGTCCAGTCTCTGATGATTTCACGGCTCGTCGCGGCACGAGACGCTTTCGTGTATGGAGGAGACGGCGTAGTCGACGAACTGGACTATTCCTTCGAGGTGCGTAAGGTCTCGGCGCTTGCACGCGCGCTCACTGGCGCCGATATGGCGCCCAACGGCAGCTACGCAACCGTGCGCGAGTTTGTCGACGCGCTGCGCGACGGACGCGAGCCGCATCTGCATGAACAGATCGTCGAGCAAGCCGGGCGATTCCGCGAAGTGTGGCAAAGCATTACCGCGGGCCGGCAAGGCATCGTGTTGTGCGATACCGGGCTTTATGGATCCACCTTCAAGATGCTCATGCAGAGCAAACTCATCGACCGCGGCCATTGCGTCCAGCTTGCCCGCAGCGACTACAAGCATCTCGGGCGCGAGCACTTTCCGTTCGTGACCGGACTGTTGACGGAGCGCAACGGCTACAAGCCCGGCGACTCTATATCGTCAGTGCTCGCGTTCTGGCATCTGATCGAAAGCCTCGTCGAGCCCGATCTCGAAAGCGTGCGACGCTTCGACCGACGCGCCGACGGCAGTCTTGTCTCGAACCTGGAAACGCAAGCCTGGCAACAGAAACTCGTCAGCATGCCGGACCCGCAATTCGAGGAAATTGCCGACTATGTTGCCCGGAGCGCGAAGAGGCACACAGGGGACACGTCGCTTGCCGAATTCGAACTGGCAGCCAAGACCCTTGAGCGCGTGATCATGTTTCCGGACCCTGAACTGGTCAACCGGCTTGCCGAGCGGGATCGGTCGCTTGATTACGGACGCGACGACACGGTCAAGGTCACCGGTCCGAACCTCAGGCAAGCCAGCGCATGGACGCGGCTATTCGTCGCAAAACAGTCGCTTTGGCCGAGCGGAGCCGTGGTGCGCGCCTTTCCGCACTCGCACCGGCTCGTGCAGAAGACGATCAGACTCGGCTACACGGTACGTTCATGGATCAGGTGAAGCCATCCAAAACCCGCGCGGAGCTCGCCGCGACGTACATCGCGTACGTCGTCCGTTACGTCTACCCGCTGCTGATGCTGCCCTTCTACGGCAGAACGCTGGGCCCGGCGGGCTACGGCATCGTGCTGGCGGGCATGTCGCTGTCGAATACGCTCTGGCGATTCGTGAATTTCGGATTCCCTACCGTCGGCGGCCGCGATACAGTGTACGCCAAAGACCGCACCGAACGCGCGGCAATCCTGTCGAGCCACATGACAGGCCGGCTGCTTTTGTGCGTCCCGACCGCGATCTTCGGGCTCGGCGCCGTAGCGTTCTCCCCCGTGCTGTCCGCACACCCGATGCTGGGCTGCACGACGGTGCTGCTCGGCCTGCTCGCTGCGTTCAACCCGGGCTGGTATTACACAAGCACGGGACGCGCCCTGACAAGCATTCTGATCGAGGTCGTCGGCTTCATCACATCGCTCGCCCTCATTTTTCTGTTCGTCCATGAACCATCCGACCTCTCACGGGTTTTCTTTCTACTGCTGGCCTCGTGCATCCTGCAAACGGTGCTCGGCTTTGGCGCGATCCGACGGGAGTTTTCCGGCTGGTTTTCCTCGATCCGCGCCGGCATCGGCCTGATCCACCGCTCGAAGATCATTTTCATTTACACGGGTACGTCCGTACTGCTGGTCACCGCCTCGACCTACCTGCTGTCCGTGCTCGCGCCCGCTGCCGACGTCAGCGCGTTCGGCGTGGCGGAGCGCCTGATCGCCGTCGCGCTCAGCCTGACCGCCCCCGCGTCGCAGATTCTCATCCCTAAGGTCACGTATCTCGTCGGCGTAGACCCGGCGAAGGCCAACCGGCTCGCATGGCGCATTTTGGCCTTCTTCCTTGCGGGCTCACTCGTCGGCGTCGCCTGCACGATGGTCCTCGCCGACTGGCTGGTGCCGCTCGTGTTCGGCAAAGGCTTTCAGTCCTCCATCCCCGTGCTGAAATTTTTCGTGCTGGTCTTGCCGCTGAGTATCGTCAACCAGGTCATCGGCCTCTATTTCCTGATTCCCCGGCATCGCGATCGCCTGCTCGCACGCGCGGGCGTGGCGACTGCGATCGTCGGCATCATCGCTGCGATTCCGCTCGCCAGCCATTGGGGGGCGATGGGCATGGTGGCCTCGCGTCTGCTGGGAGAACTGACGCTGCTGACGACGCTGCTCGTCTCTCTGGTGCGCTCCCGTTTGATCAGCGAGATCTTTGCGGTCGGCAGCCCCGTTCTCGTGCTGCGTCCGGGGGAAAAAGGATGACGTGGGATCTTTGATGAGCGTACGGCCGCGAAGCCTGTAACGCTGCCAGCGCCTCAAACCACGGTCGCGGGATGAGTCGCTAAAGGTTGATCGAGCGGTTGCTCGAGCGCGACCCGGGCGTAGTGTAGTTGCCTTGAACAGCCGCAGGCGCAAGCTGCGAAACAGCCTGTCCGGCGGCGGCCGATTCCCGGCCGTCCATGGTTTCGCCCGCAACCCTCGTGCAGTCTCGCCCGACGGACCCCTGCAGTCAGACCACCACGCAACTCAAATTCCGTCCTGGTAGCTGGATCTGATCTTTACCAGACCTCTATTCCAGACACGCAGCGTTTGAAGGAAATCATATACGCCACGGAAAGGTACCTTTGCTCTTTGAACCCAGATCGATTTAGGTCTCCACTCAGATCTCTCCTCTCCTATCACGGATGCAATCCCCTTCTTTCCACTTTTTAGCCAAACATCCTGGATGCACGGCGCGGGGTGCAATTGATAGATGTGCGTCGCTTCGAGATCGCCACTAAACATGACAAGATCGACCGCGCGATCAGAGGATGCAAAACGCTCGATCATCTTGCGGCATCCATCTCTCGAGATCAAATAGGCGCCAGCACCCGTGTGATTGCTTCGTAAGCGGTGCAGTCCCGTGCGAGCCGACAGATTCAGGCCTTTTCGATCAATGATGATGCCAGCCAGGGAAGTTTCCATTTTGACAATGTCATAACGAAATCCCCGTGAGATCTTCTCGTTCAGGGAATCGATAAGGCTTCTCGCATCCCGGCAAAAATGAACGTCGTCTTCGAGCACTAGCGCGTCGTCAATGCCTTCCTCCACCACCTTTTTCCAGATCGAATAATGACTGAGCGCAGCGCCCTTTTCGCCCGCGCTACACGTGCCGCGAAACAGCGGCAAACCCAGCGTTCGACTCATTTCTTCTACCTGTACCGGCCCTAAGGCGGGGAATCTTTCCCAGGTGTATCCCAGCCTGTCGATCTGAGCAGTCATGTGGCTCAGTCGGTCTGTCGACTTGTCGAGATTGATGACGAAGATCTTCATTTTCTCTACGGTCCCAAGTTAGCAATGCTGCGTGGCGCGCACGGATGTCCGCGCCGGCGTGTCTCAGCACACGGTGGCGTACGCTATGAACCAGCGTAAGTTCTTTGCCGTAACCTTTCCGTGGGCTGCACAACAATTTCTGGGGAAAGGCCCCGCCGCGACGTTAGCTGGGCACGCCCTGCAACCCAGGCACTGCGTTGTCCAACGCACACAGTCGTCCCGGCCGGGCCGCTAGACTCACTGACAGCAATGGCCAAACTGCGGGGCGACGACCTCGCCGTTGCGGGACAGAAAATCTGGGGGTGCGATGGGGACGAAAAACAGCAGATACGATGCACTCGACGGGTTGAGAGGCGTCGCGGCCATCGCAGTGATGATGTCGCATTTCACTCAAGAGGCATTCAAGAATGCCTATGTGGCCGTCGATCTGTTTTTCATGCTGAGCGGCTTTGTCATTGCCCACTCTTATGGAACACGGCTCCTCGGTGGAATGACGGCAATCGAATATATAAAACGGCGCGTTATCCGGCTGTATCCGATGCTGCTTATTTCCCTGCTAATCGGACTGCCTGTGCTGATCGGGGCAAGAATGCTCAGCCTGTCGACCTATCCGATGCCCAGTGTCATTTCGGCAACCATCCACAATCTGTTCTTTACTCCGTATATCGGCCATCTCGGCAATGCGAACATGGCGATTCCTGGCGCCGTTGCTGCCGCCGATTTCACGATCGGCGAGATATTTCCGGTGAATCCCCCCGCGTGGTCGCTTTTCTTTGAAATGGTGGCGAGCATCGCCTTCGTGATCATCGTACGGCTGAGCCGTTCCATGATGTTCAAGATCATCGTCGTCAGCGGCCTCATGTTTCTGATCACGGGGGCGCTGACGAGTTTCGAGAGCCATGGGCACTCGATCGTCGATTTCTCGCAAGGCTGGGCGGGCAGCAGAATGGATGGCGGGTTCTACCGTGTTTCATTCGGTTTCGTGGTTGGCGTCCTGCTATACAACCTGAAAAGCACCGGCGTCGATCTCCGTATCATGGACGCCCTGAAACAGGCGCTTCGCAATTCATACGGCCTGTATATCGTCGCGCTCGCGATGTTTCTGTTCCCGATGTCGCTTCGCGGCGTGTACCCGGCGTTCATTATTTTCTGTGTTGCACCGTGCCTCGTGATGGTCGGTGCGAAGCTGTCGTGTGCTTCGACCTTCGAAGCGAAAACCGCGGAATTTCTCGGTTGGCTCTCGTATCCAGTTTATCTCCTGCATTTTCCGATAGGCCGGGCCGTTTTCATGCTGTTCGGCAAGCCGAACGAGCCGGCGACAGTCCCGATCGTCGTCGCATGCGCAGTGACGCTGGTGAGCGCGATCCTATTGACGAGATTCGTCGAGGAACCCTTCCGCGCCTTTCTGACGAAGAGACTTGTACCGCGGCCCGCAACGCCTTTGGTGACGCCCAGCGCAATGACGGCGGATCAGAAGGCCGGATGACCGTCTGATTGCGCGTGAGAGGGTAATCGCACGTCCCTTTGGCAAAAGGGGTATCAGTTCGCTTGAACTACCTGACGACTCGCCCGCCGTTCGCAGACCACGAAGATCACACTCGTATTGGCGAACTGCATCCGTAGAGCGTCATCGACGACGCGCGCGCCGAAGACACCCATGCCCGCCGCGAGCTGCTTACGAAGCACTTCGCCCGGACCCTGTCCTGCTCTTTGACCACCTTCACGACCGCAGCGAAATGCCGAATCTCGACGCAAGCAACAGTCGCGCAATGCGGCCTCATGTCAGTGCCGTTCGACGAATCCGCGATCTCTTGCTCTCTAGCCGGGCAAGCAACGGCTTTTCCAGGTACAGGTGAACACCGGCTGCAAATGCAACCGCGAGGCACGCCACGCAGAATGCCGCCAGATAGAGGCTGAACGCACTATGAAACGCCCCGGCTTTGACGGCCTTCGCGAATACATTCATCCAGTATCCATGCGTCAGATAAAGCACATAAGACGCGTTGCCGAGCACCGTCAAGGTACGGCCAATCCGACTGCCACTATCTTCCGTGTGCACGAATGCGGCCACGAGAAGTGTCGCGGGTAGCCCCCAGGCCCACCATCTGAACGGGGGCGACAGGCCCGATGTCGTTTCATCGGGCGAAGCCGCAGAAGCCCACCAGAAAAGGGCAACACACGTCAGCAACACCACGCACCTGATATGGGGGGGGGCTTAATTCAGGCAGCCGCGTACTGATGCCGCCAAGAAAGATGCCGCACATAAATTCGATGACGAGTGGGCTCCCGTAGTACTGGAACTGCGTGGTGGCGCCGACCATATTGAGCGCGACGGGCACACCCGCGAGCAGGGCGACAATCAACGCCGCACGATACCGTTGCCACGGCAGACACAGCGCCGCAGTACAGATGAGGTAAAAATAAAGTTCATAGACTAGCGTCCACGCAACGCCCATGACCTGACCAGACGATGTCGTGGGCGGAAGCAACAGCACCGACTCGACGAGGCCGATGGCGTCGATCTGCACGTGCCGGTATGCGATCGCGCTGCAAGACAGCGCAACCACAATGGCAAGGCATCCCCAATAGGGCGGCATGATTCGCGTGAGGCGACGGACGAAGAATCCCTTGGCCGACATTTGAGACGAGAAGCCGCCCGTCGTATGCCACATCACCAGTCCACTGATGACGAAAAAGATGTCGACTCCGCACGCTCCGACGCGCTGCGCGGAAGAAGAAACGAGCGCCAGCGGACTTCCCGAAGCCTCTTCGAGGATATGGTGTGCCAATACCGCAAAGGCGGCCAGAAAGCGCAGATGTTGCACCCCGTAGAGTCTGGTATGGCGTCCCATAGATATCGTCAAAGAATTCAGGCGATTGCGGAAAGGCCGCCCCGGAAGAAGCAGCCTTGGTGGCCCCGTTCGTAACTGGGCGATTCTCCAGCTTATTCAGGGACGCTCATTGATTCGGTTGGCGGGTCGGTGCGTCGGTCAACCGCGCGCATTCGAAGCGTTTAACACACCCGCCAAGATGGCGCCCTTCGTGCGCCAGGCTCTCTCAGGTACCCGCCTGCCGGGTTCCTGCCGAAACGCCCTCGGCGGCACTCCCTTTGCCTGGCCGCGCCCGCAGCAACCCACGGCCAAAACGCATGGTCGGTATTTCGAACTTGCGGTAAGACAGGATCGCAAAGCCCACCGCGCAGGGTACGAAGATGGCGAAAAACGACACGACGCGCAGCACGGGCCCCACGGGCAGATGGCTTACCAGCAGCGACGCGGCGCGCATGATGAAAAGGTGCGTCAGATACAGGCTATACGACGCATCGCCAATCAGCAGAAGCAGCTTCGGATACTGGATATCGCGGCTGCCCATGACGACACCCGCGAATATCGCCGCAGCGGGCGGGCCCCACATGAGGCCGCGCATGTCGAATGTGCCGTCTGCGGACGGCCCCGTGAGTAGCCAGCCGGTCACGCCCGCCACGATCAGCGCGATTTGCGCAAGGGCGCCAATCCGGAATCCCGACAGGCGCAACTGCGCGAACACCACGCCGAACACGAATTCGAGGATGATCGTATGAGTCCAGCCTCTCAGGATGAGGTACTCGGGCTTCATCAAGAGACCGAGCGCGACGAGCGTCACGAATATCGCCACCACGGCAAGATAAACGCGCCGGATACCGAGCAGCAGCACCAGCGAAATGACGGCATAGAAGAACATCTCGAAGTTCAGCGTCCAGCCAAGCCCCAACACCGGTTCCGGCGCACCCGTCAGCGGGTTCGTGGACGGCACGAAAAATAGCGAGCGCACGACGTACGCGACCTCGTAGCAGTTCTTGTTCTTGAGTGCGGGCAGCGCGAGACCGATGCCGACCGAGAGCAGCGTCGCCACCCAGTAGAGCGGCACCACGCGCACGATGCGATCGCCGAGAAACCATCTGGCCGTCGTGCTCCCGGAGCGTTGCCCCGAGATGATATACATCATCACGAAGCCGCTGACGACGAAGAAGATATCGACGCCGAACAGCCCCTTTACGTTGATGAGCGGCCACAATTGCGATGCGGGTGCGCCACGGTGGCCCACCTCGGCCGCCGCGTGGCAAAACACCACCAGCGAGGCCGCGACTGCGCGAAGCACCTGCACCGAGTCCAATCTCTTCATTGCACTGCCCTCCAAACCTGATTCGCGAGCCAGCGTGCCGGCGTCGGCATCTGACAAAGCTATTCTTTTATGCGTTTCGCCGTGCTTCGACCGTGCGGCTTCCGGTTCCTGTCACCATCGCGAAGTGCCCATAACGGCCGGATAGCGAAGCACGCACCACTGATGCACCTGTCGCAATCTACCGGGCGCGCCGTGCGGGAGACCGACCGAAAAGCCACACACCGCCAACGCGCGCGAAGCGAACCACCTTACACTCGTACTTCGGAACAGGCTCGTGACCAGTCAGGCGGGCACCACGGTTTTGACGGCCTCGAACAGATTCCGCGCCGCCTGTTTCCAGGTGAAGCTGTCAGCCCGCTGACGCCCAGCCGAGACCAGAGATTGACGCACCGCTTCATCGTCGAGCACGGTTCGAATCGTTTGGCTCCACGCTGAGGGATCTAAAGGGTCCGCATAAAGCGCGGCTTTGCCGCAGACTTCCGGAAGCGCGCCAGATGGCGCGACCACCACCGGACAGCCCAGCGCCATCGCCTCCAGCGGCGGCAAACCAAACCCTTCCGTCAAAGACGGGAACGCAAGCGCGCCGGCATTCAGCATCAACCCCACCAGTTCCGAGTCGGTGACCCGTCCGGCAAATCGCACATTGGGCGGCACGACATGCCCGAGGTTCTCGAACTCGGCTTTCGTCGCGCCGCCGAACAGCACGAGCGTGACGTCCTTCAGTTCAGGCTGCGCGAAAGCCTTGAGAAGGATGGCGATGTTTTTGTGCTTCTGCGTGTTGGCGAGCGCGAGGACAAAGCGCCCTGGTGTGAGTTTCAATGCCGCGAGTTGTCGCTCATCCGGCGGCACCTGCAGCACATGATCGCAGCCGTTGTGGACGACAACGATCTTGTCGGCACTGGCAACGCCATAGCGCACCAGCTCGCTCCGCGAGAACTCGGACACAGTGACGATGAGCTTGTGCCGTCTGCCGATAAAAAAGAACAGAAACTTGTACCACAGCCGAAAACCCAGCGAATACGACTCCGGCGTGGAATAGACCTGGGCGTCGTGTATCAGCGTCGCGCAATCGCGATGACACAGCGGCCCGAGATTGCACAGATTGAGAATGAAGTCCTTTCTGCGAGCCAGGGGGAAATAGCATTGCTCCCACGCTATCCGGTGTATCCGGCGAATCAGCGGATTGTCCTGAACGCACAAGATCTTCCGGTACGACGGGACCTTGACGCGATCCCTGACGACAAGCGCGTAGTCTGCGGCATAGCCGGACTGCTCTGCAATCAGGTCATCCGTTGCTGCAATGAGTTGCTCGGCTACCCTGTGCACGCCGCTAGGCGGTGCATCAAAGAACTTGCCGTTAAACGCCATTGTCCTGGACACACGGTTTCGCCCCATTGCGTTCATAGTTTTGCCGCCCGCTCAGGCGTGAGCCTGCCTCGCACAAAGTCCCACAAGCCGATCAGATTGCCGCCCAGCCGCCCCCGGCGATCGACCCAGGGTTCTGGTGCAAAGCTGCGCACGACATTGCTCGCGACATTGCGCAGCACATGAGCGAGCGCAGCGCGCAAGGGCATGGTCTTCTTTCTTGCCAGATAGAGCGGGTTGATAACCTGCGAATAGCCGAGCTTGCGGCCGGACACCCTGCCCCGCTTGACGCCAAGATGCACGCCGAGTGCCGTGTTGATGCGCACGACACGACCGCCCCGATTCCAGATCTGTCCACCGAAGTCGCGATCCTCCTGCCAGCCATAGAGAACCAGACGCTCATCGAATCGAAGTCCGGCAATGCTGCGGGCGCGAAACGCCATGTTGCATCCGTACGGGCCGCCCGTCGAAACGACGCTAAGGTCTTCCGGCACGTCTGTCGTCCTTGCCAGGATCGCCTGTCCTTCTTCAATGGAATAACCCGGGCCATGAATGCCATCGGCGAGTACTGTACCCGTGACGGCGGCAATGGCAGGATCGCTATCCAGGGTCTTGAGCACTTCCGCGATCCATCGGCTGTGCATCAGGAAATCATCGTCCAGCAGGACCACGACGTCAAAGTCGTCCGGCACGTGCTTTAACGCATGATTGCGTTGCGCGGTAAGGCCGGGCTGGCCCTTGATCACGAGCAATCCGGGCCGGCTGGCGAGCGCGCCGGCATCCTCGTCCGATACACAGGACACGATGATCAGATCAGGTTGCACGGTCTGCCAATCGACGAAGGCGACGACACGTTCAAGCACTTCGGCGCGCCCGCGTGTGGCGAAAATCAGGCAGACCTTCGCCTGCCCGGCGGACGATGGCGGACTCATTTCCCCGGACGGGGCTACTTGCGGACAGACAGTCGGATTCAACATTCACCTCGTCGGCCAATGCATGCTTTTCTGGCAGCCGGAAAACGGCAGTCCGTCTTGCGCGGGATTCGATCGCCCGACCGCGCCAACGGAGCAAGCCATGCGAGCCAGCACCTCGGGGTCCATGCTATCGATGCCGCAGATCCGGCACTGCTGCCTACCCCACGCAAATGCATCCATCCTGACGCCGAAGCGTGTGCTGCTGCGCGACGGCTCATGGCTACAGGAAACTACACCCGGCAATCACCCCTGAATGCGCCGCGTGGCCCATCCGTGACGCCTGTGCAGGCGCCTGGGCGCACGCTGCGAAAGCGCGCTCGCTGCGGCCGCAAACAGATAGAAGGTCGAGCCCAGTTCGAACACCCCGGCTGCAAGAGAAGCGACGATCAAGGTCGCGAGCATGCCGTGCCGTGCCGCGTGGCAGACGGCCCGTTCCGTCAATGGGTAATGCGACGACACGGGCGGCAGCAGCGTTTTGACAAGGAACATCCCGTAGCAGATCACACCCACGACCCCGAGGTTTGCCAGCACCACCACGAGGAAGCTCGATGCCCGAATGCTGCCCAGTCCCACCCCTATCCCGTATGTTTCGACGAAGTTGGTCACGCCTTGCGTGTTCCAGCTCATCCGCTCGATGCCGGACGAGCTATCCGCCTTGCTCATGACGGTGGTGTCGACGAAGTCGGCGAGCGCTTTGGCCACGCCTGGCATGAAGAGGATGACGTAGAGGGTGCCAAGCACGCCCGCGCAGGCGGCGATGATCCACATGCGCTGCTGGCGCGCGACGGCGCCGGGCGCGACGCGACCGGGCCGGCTGATGATCTGGATGCACATATACGCTGCCAGCCCGACATAGGCCGTGCTCGAAGTGGACATCAGCAACAGGGTTCCCGTCGCTATCGCGAGCGCCCCCGCCAGTTTCGGACGATAGTCGAGCAGCCAGAGATTGAGGCAAAACACGAAGAGCGGCAGCGTAAAGCTCGAGAACGCCGAAGTCTCGGCGAACGTGCCGGTGATACGCACCAGTCCGCCCAATTCCTGTCCGCTCAAATCGGCGTACTGTGCCGTCTTGATGACCGACATCACATCCAGACCGGCTGCATGGGTGACGAAATCGATCACGCCTGCGGACACATCGAGAATGGTGAGCAGGAAAATGCCGTTCGCGAGCGCCCGGTATGCGCCGCGATATTTGAGAAACGCATGCATACAGGCATACACGACGAGATCGCCAATCAGGTAGATCGCCTGCGACAGATTGCCGGAAACGGGGCCGAGCGGTTGCACGACTGCAGCACCCGTGAGACTGCGGTCGACCGGAAACACGGAGGTCGAGCCCTGCAGCAGACGAGGCAGCATGATCGCGCCCGCGACACCCCACACGCAGGTACAGAGTAGCCAGAAACCCGGCCTTTCCATCGAGAGCGCGTCGCCGACCCCCTTTCCACCAACAAGATTGAACGCCCTCAGCGCGAAGAAAATAAGAAAGAGTTGCGCCGGCATGATGCCGATGCCGCCCAGATTCAGCGCAAGCGTCATTGCGAACAGCGAAAACCCCGCCATCGCGTAAATGGCACCGCGAAACGACGTATAGAGCACCAGCAGCCCGATGACGATGACCAGGACTCCATATATTGACGGCACTGCTTCATCTCCCGTCCGCTCACTTCGCTCACCCGTGAACGGTTCTATAGTTGCACGGCTCAGGCAGAGCGCCAGCGGCGAATCTCCGGCAGGGGATCGGCGGGTACTCTGCTGGCTTCGACCGCGCGCTCCACCACGCCGAGGAACTCGCGCCTGAACCGTTCCTGGGTGAAGCGCAGCGCATTGCGGCGGCACACTTCCGCGCGGAACGGCGGGGACTGTTCGAAGCGCTCCACCGCGTCAACAATGGAAGCCACGCTCTGTTCATTGAAAAAGAGCCCCGTCGCCCGTTCGGGGTCCTGCGATTCGACGACGATTTCCCGCACGCCGCCACGGCCCAGCGCAATGACGGGCGTACCGCAGGCCTGCGCTTCGACGACCGAAATACCGAAGTCTTCCTCCGCCGCAAACACGAATGCGCGCGCGCGCTGCATGTAGTCCGCCAATGCCGCATCGGGCTGATAGCCGAGCAGCATCACATTGGGCGTCGCGCATGCCTTGGCGCGCGCGAAATCCGTCCCATCGCCGATCACCACGAGGCGCCGCGAAGGCATCGCCGCAAAGGCCGCGATGATCAGCGGAATGCGTTTGTACGGGACCATGCGCGAGGCAATCAGATAAAAGTCCTCGCGCTGCGTGCTGAGTTCGAAGCGCTCGACATCGACGGGCGGATAGACCACCGTGGCGTCGCTGCCGTAGGCCTTGCGAATGCGCCGGCCGACGAACGCCGAATTGGCGACGAAGGCATCCACGCCATGCGCGGTGCGATGATCCCAGATACGCATGTAATGAAGCAGCAGACGCACGATCCAGCTCTTCATGCCGCGCTGCATGCCCGCCTCGGCCAGATATTGATGCTGCAGATCCCACGCGTAGCGAATCGGTGAGTGCACATAGCTCACGTGGACCTGATGCGGGCCCGTCAGCACACCCTTGGCCACCGCATGATTCGACGAAATCACCAGATCGTAGCCAGACAGATCGAACTGCTCGATGGCGAGCGGCATCAGCGGAAGATAGTGGCGAAACGATTTGCGCGCGCGCGGCAGATGCTGGATGAACGAGGTATGCGCGCGTTTGCCGCCCAGCACGTCGCGCTGCGCCTCAGGAAAGAAATCGACGACGCTGTAAAGATCGGCGTGTGGAAACAGCTGAAGAATCTGCTCGACCACCTTCTCCGAGCCCGCATAGGCAGCGAGCCAGTCATGCACGAGCGCTACGCGGCCAAAGCGGCGTATGTCGTTAGCAGGGGTTGGGGCAAGCGTTACATTAGCCACGGCGAAATCTCCTCGATCAGCCTGGCAGCCGTCGCGCGCCAGGTCAGTTCTTGCGTCCGTGCGCGGCCACGCTCGCGCAGGGTTGCACGCAACGCGGCGTCGGCGGTGATCCGTTCGAGCAGGCGTGCCAGTTCTGCGGGATCGTCGGGCGACGTGTAGAGCACGGCATCGCCACACGCCTCCTGGACGGCGGGCAGTCTCGACGCGATGACGGGACAGCTCAGTGCCAGCGCTTCGACGGGCGGCAGCCCGAAGCCCTCGTAGCGCGACGGATAGACAAAGCACGCGGCACGCCGGTAAAGCGCCGCCAGTTCGCCATCGCTCACGTAGCCCAGGTGCTTTACGAAGGCGGGCAACGCGTCCTTGCCCGCGCCGTACACTCGCGCATCGCCACCGCCTACCACGACGATGTCGAACTGCGCATCGTCGATCAGCCGCGCGGCTTCGGCGACGAGCCGGAAGTTCTTGTGCCGGTTGAGGCTGCCGACGGCTAGCACGAACGGACGCCCGTTCAGCGTCGGCGCCACGGTCCCTTCATCCTCTTGCACGCGCAACATGTGCTCGCCGCTCTCCGACACGACGCCGATCTTGCCGGCTGGAATCCGGTACGCGTCACACAGCTCGCGCCGCGAGAATTCCGACACGGTAATGACACGCTGCGATACGCGGCCAAGACGCGGAGCCATCAGGCGATACCAGGCGACGAATGAGCGGCTATAGCTATCGGGCACGCGCGTGGGCGCGGCGTCGTGCAGGACGGTCACCTGACGGTGGTACATCATCGGTCCCGAGTTGCACAGGTTGAGCAGCAAGCGGCCGCGCGCAGCCTGCGGTAGCGCAAGTTGCTCCCAGCGCAGACCACCGCCTTTGCCGCTGGCTCTTAGCGCGACGTGCCGAAAGGGATTCGACATGGCAGCCAACGATTCCGGCACGATGATCTCGACCTGCAGTCCGGCGATGAGCGGATCGCGCAAATCGATCAGTTGATCGAGCGCGCGGATGGTCTCGAACGCAAAGCGGTCGACACCCGTCGCACGTCGGCCCAGAAAACGGCCATTGATCAACAGATTAGGGGTAGGCACGTGTGTCATCGACAGGGTCCGAGGTATCGCTCGTGACCGGGCGTCATCCGTGCGCGAAGTCATCGCGACACACGACCGGATTCGACAAGCCACGCCTCGTTAGTTATATGGCTTGAAGTGTGTCCGATGTCCCCTCCGGCGAATGTTCGCCGTCGCTCATGGCGCGGCAATTCGTCCGCGCAACGCTGGCGCCGCATTTCTCCACGGACGGCCCCGTCTGCATCGCAACTGAGATCCGATGTTCCGTGGAACAGGTATCCGTTCGCCGTCGCACACACCAGGGATGCCGCAACACATCAGAATGATCGCTACACGCGCCTCCCACCGAGGCCAACCCATCGACGATGCCTGTATGAGCAAAGCGCCCAGAGCCGGCAAGCGTCGCACGCGAGGAATACGTCGTGAACCATCCCGTAGCACGCATCCCTGCCCTCGCGGCCCCTCACGGTTCGCGCCGCGCAAGCCGGGCGAAACCGTACCGACGGTTCGGAGCGCGCGCCGTCAAAAACCTCGTCGCAAGCCTCTGCGTGCTTGCATGGGCATCGGCCGCGCATGCCGGCGATCCCGTGCGGGCTATGCCCGTCGACGCCTTCATCGACACGCTCGGTGTGGTGACCCACGTCAACTACACGGATGGCGCGTATGCGAATGTGCGCAACGTCGCCGACAACATCACGTGGCTCGGCATCCGTCACGTGCGCGACTATACGCCCGGCCCGAGCGCACCGTTCGGGGCCTATGCCTATCTCGCGCAACACGGCGTGAAGTTCAATTTCCTGGTGCGCTCGAACATCGCGGAGTCGATCGCGCTGGCCGCGAAGCTCAATACCGAAGTCCCCGGCAGCATCGCGGCCATCGAAGGCTTCAACGAGATCGACAATTTTCCCGTCCCCTACCGCGGCCTCACGGGCGCGGCGGCCGGACTCGCCGCGCAGCGCGAAACCTACGCGCGCGTACGCGGCACGAAGGAACTGGCGGGCGTCCCCGTCTACGATCTCACCGGCTTCGACGTCAGGACTGTCGACACGCGCGCCGGCTCCGCCGACTACGCGAATCAGCACGCGTATCCGCAAAACGGCAATCAGCCCACCTATAACTCGCCCGGCGGCAGCTGGATACCGGCGGCCATTTACAGCGTCAAGAGATTCAACCTGCCGATCGTCATCACCGAATTCGGCTACTTCTCGATGCCGCAATCTGGCTGGTACATGATCGGCGTCGACGAGGCGACCCAGGCCAAAGCTATTCTCAACGGTTATATGGACTCGGCAGCAGCGGGCGTGAAACGGATCTACGTGTACGAGCTCCTCGACGAAAAGTCCGATCCGCAGAACAAGAGCGGCGAAATGCACTTCGGGATGTTTCGCTTCGACAACAGCCCCAAGCCCGTGGCCCACGCGGTTCGCAACCTCACGACGATCCTGAACGCCAGCACGCCGACGCGTGCGAAGACCGCCGCACGCAACACGCTCGCGTACACGCTGTCGGACATGCCGCCATCGGCAAACAGTATGCTGCTGCAGAAAAAGGACGGACGCTTCGTACTCGTGCTATGGAACGAATCGCAGATCTGGGATCGCGCGAAGGGAACGCCCGTCACCATGCCGCCGGCGCGCGTCAACGTCGATTTCGGCGCGACTGCGCGCCGTGTCGACGTGTACGACCCGCTTCTTTCCGCGGTGCCGGTTGACAGTCATCGCGACGTGCGCCAGCTTCCCATGGACGTACCGGACCACGCCATTCTGCTCGAAGTCACGCTCGCGGATACGCCGGGAACCTGAGCATAGGCCGGCATCACGTCAACAAAGCGAAGTGGGCACGAGCAGCGCGCGCATCGGCTCGCCTGCCGTATCCACGATTGCAGCTCATGCGGGACCTGTGCGCCGGGTGCCCGCGGTCCTCGTGATTCGAAGCCTGCGAGCCGCTTCTTCAGCGCCTGACCAGCCGCCGCACCGCATTCAGCGGCGATTTCAACCGGTTCATCGGCTCGAAGACGACTTCCGAATAGGTCTTCGGATCGCGGTGCTCCAGCGTCGAGATGACCGTTCTCTTCAAACTGTCGCGCAAGGGTGAAAGCCCGGGCGGCAACGGCTTCAGCCCCATCTTGCGCAGAAGGTAGTTAGCCTGATAAACCCTGGCACGTTCTTCGAGCGACTTCATGCAGAAGCCGATGCTCACACTCACCGAGATGTTGTCGTCGTTCTTTACCCAGTGCGGCGCCAATGGCGGGTGATGCACCACATGTCCAGGCTCAAGCCTGTAGACCGTGCCGCGATTCTGCATTTCCTGACGATACAGCGCGGCTTCGGCATTGCCGTTGTAGAAGCGTTCAACCTCGTGATCCGGCACCAGTTCGCGATCGCTCGCAGGGAAGAGGCACACGTCCTTTGAACCCTGCACCTGGAAGAGGAAGTTGGTTTCGTGATCGATATGGAACGGTGTCGATATATTCGGCGAGGCGAGGAACAGCGTCATCGTGGCCCACGTGATGTCCTTGCGCAGCGGCAAGCCAGACAGGTCTTCAAGTTCGGACGTAATGCTGTCCAGCACGTCGGCATACGCGGGGTCGTAATCCTGCACGCGGCTCAGCTTGATCCAGGTGCCCGTTTCACCGAGACGGGAAACAGTCTCGGCCAGCCGCTCGCTCTGCGGCATGGCAGTGAACTTGGCATCGATAGAGGCACGCCTGAAATTAAGCGCGCTGAAATCGCGGTTCGAATCGCGGTCGATAACCCGCCTGGCGAGGTCAACAATTCTAGGAATGCTGAACATGCCGCTTTGATGCAAGGTGTGTTCGAACCTGAACGAATGCAGATTGAAATTGCTTTTGAATTCGCTCCCGGACACCTGAAGGATCTTGTCGCCGAAGGGCAACTGGTGTCCTGTTTCGGTCAAAACAGTGGCATCACTCGGCACAGACATGGAACACCTTCACAGGTTGGAGAAACTATGCGAATGCATTTCGATGAAACGACAAGAGGAATACCGGCTTTCCCGCCGCGCTTTTGCCGCTGCCTCTCGTCTATGCGGTTGCCGATACGGGATAACGCTCGAAGTGAACGCCTTCAAGAAACGGCACGGCGCGTTCCGGATGAAACGGGATGTCCACGCTCAGTTCCGGCACCATCCATCTGTCGCGCAGATGATATCCATGCGCTTCGAAATAGGCCATGAACTTGCGGCGGCTGAAGAGCCGATACGGCATCGCACTCGTCACGTGATTCTGTATCGTCCAGACTTCGCCGTCGTCCATCAGCGGCACCTTGTTGATGAGGATATGGGACGGCAGTGTCTTCACGTTCTCGAGAATGCCCGGCCCTTTCTCGCCAAGCGGATCGGGCAGGTATTGCATGACGCCCAGCATCAGCATGATGTTGGACGACGGCGCTTCGACGAGCTCCGTGCCGAAACTGATCATCGGAGATTTCAGCTGTTGATGGCGCGCGATGCCGCGCTTCACCATCGCCGGGACGTCGACGACGTGCCAGCGCATCGGCGAGGACAACAGGCCATAGCGCATACAGATTTCGTAGAAGACGCCACCGGCGCCACCGACGTCGAGAATCGCATTGCCTGACTTCAACAGCTTGGTCAACCAGAGCAGCACCGCAAACTGTGAGGTCTGAAAAACTTGCGGTGCGGCCTCTTCCGGCTTCTCGTTGACGAGAACTTTCGCGATGCCTTCGTCGTTCCATCCAACCTTGTTGAAACCCGTCGCAGCGCGCTCGGCATCCTCGAAGCTGCCGTAAAGGCCGAGGAAATTATTCATCTGCTGGCACCAGATGGTCCTCGCGTAGAGCCGGGGCAAACCCGGAATCTTTCCGAGCCAGGCGCCGATGAAGCTATGCATCAAAATGGCTTTCAGCACTTTCTTCATGAAATTTCCAGATGAGCGTGACGGTGATCTTCTCGATGCATGCGTGTGTCTCTCATTGCACGCAGCGACCACTCATTCAGGCTACTACCCCGTCTGCCGGCCAAACGTGCGTTGACTAACATCCCCGCCTATTGAGCCCGCATGGATGCGTTACCGAAAAGCGCTACACGAAGTCGAATGGCATTCTGGAAGAGAAGGCGAGCGCCAGCCAAAGAACGGGAGTTGGGACGCGCAACGATTCACACTGCGCAAGCAGGAATGTCGGGATGGGAGCGGGAGGCGTCAGAATGCGAATCCGCTGCGCGAATTGCTGGATTGCGTACGGTCACACACAAAACTGCGCACTCGCTTGCAGCTTTGCAATGTCAGAATCAATACGGCAATGCGGAGCATCCGCTCCCGCCGGCATTGGCGAACGCGCAGACCGCGACCCAGACATGAACAAGCTCCAGTCTCTTACCGTGCTGCGCGGCGTTGCGGCCATCACGGTCATCTTCTATCACATCATGGCGCCGACCGGGCACACGCTCGGGGAATTCGGCGTCGACATTTTCTTCGTGCTGAGCGGCTTTGTCATCGCGCTCGTGCTGGAGAGTCCTCACCTCACCGCGCAACGCTTCCTCGCGGATCGCATTGCGCGGATCGTGCCGCTCTACTGGGTGCTGACGTTCCTGGTACTTGCGGGCACGCTCATCGCGCCCTGGCTGTTCAACTCGACGACAGCCGACTTCGCCAACCTGCTGATGTCGCTGTTCTTCATCCCGTATCGCAAGGAAAGCGGCCTGATCTTTCCGATGTTGTTCGTCGGCTGGACGCTGAACTACGAAATGATGTTCTACGTGGTCGCGGCCATCTCGCTGATGCTGATGCGTCGCCACCGGCTGCTGTTCACGTCGGCCTTGATCTGCGTGATTTTTTGCGCGGCGACGGCGTCGGGTTCACGCGGTGCCTTTGCCGAGTTCTATTCCTACCAGCGCATCTTCGAGTTCCCACTCGGCTTCGTCGTCTACCGGATGTGGAAGCGCGGCGTGCGGATTCCGCCTGCGCTTGCCGGTGGCATCGCGATCGTCGCCTATGTATGGATGGCGTACGTGAACTGGAACGAACTGTCGCGTGCGCACCTGCTCTATTTCGGCATTCCCGCTTTCCTGCTGGTCGCCAGTAGCCTGAGTCTGGAATCGAAGATAGGTTCGGGCCGGCTGACGATAGGGGCACTATTCGTAGGCGATGCCAGCTATGCGATCTATCTAAGCCATCCCTACTGTGTCGAGGCCGTGCGCAAACTGCTGGCGATCGACGATCTTGACGCGACTTCCCCCGCCGGCGTGATCGTCATCATCGTCATGGCGACAGCCGTCGGCGCCGCGCTCTACTGGTTCGTCGACAGGCCGCTGCACAGGCACGCGCGCCGGCTGCTGCAATCCGTGCCGGCGGTACGGCTGCGCGACTCCAGACTGGCGCGCCTGAACCACGAACTCATCGCCACCGACGACGGCCCCATGCGTAACGTCCCCGTCAACCGCGACGCACGCTGAGGTGTGAAGCGTGCGCAAGCTTATTGTTGCGCGCAATCCAGCGCGGTGTTCGCGGCGACCGTCGAAGCGGAGCGGTTGAGAAAATCCCGCCGGCTGCAAGGTGTCGCAGCATGTCGCGCGGCATGTTCAGATAATCCATCGAACCGCGCCCGTAGCATGCAAAGCGATGTAGCGTGTTGCCGTTACCTCGACGAGCGTCGTCAACGCGAGGCGTGCGATATGCGACTCGCCAGGGTAATTCGATCGCGTTAGCGAGAACCGGAAGGCCGCCGTGCGCACGTCGGCACGTCGCGGGAATGTCGAAACAGCCGGTATGCTCTGTCGACAGCAGCACGTCAGGATGGGGTACAAACGGAAACGCTTCGAGATTTCTCTTTGATGCCCGCGCGATGTGCTCGCGCAAGCCCTTGATGATCTGCCGTCCGGGCTATATCGATCCGTCGTCGATCGTTATCGGATCGATGCCTTCACGAACGTAGCAGGCATCGCTCATCGTCGCAGTCGCGCATGACAGCCGTAATGGCCGTCATGCGTTCAGCTCGCGTTGCCCGCGTCGCCACCCGCATTGCTGTAGCTCGCGTAGCCATAGGCGGCATATTCGCTGCCGTACTTGCCGCGCCGCGAGGTCGTATCGTTGAAGACGACACCGCGCACGGGCACACCGATCTGTTCGAAGCGGCGCACCGATTCGCGCAACTCAGACACGCTCGTCACGCCCTGACGCGCGACGAGGAACACCATGCCCGCCAGATGGGCGACGATGCCCGAATCGGCCACGGGCAGGATGGGCGGCGCATCCATCAGGACGACGTCATATTCGCCGTCCGCCCATTCGACGAAGCGCCTGAAGCGACCATGCCGAAGCAGTTCGCTCGCATTGGCCACGTAACCCCCGTTTGCGACGAAATCGACGCCCGGCATGATCTGGCGATGCACCACGCTTTCATAGTGCGCGCCCTGCATGATGTCGGTGATGCCCGGACTCGGATGCACACCCACGTAGGCATTCAAGGTACCGCGCCGCAGATCGGTGTCGATCAGCAGTACGCGGTGGCCCGTCGCGCCCAGCAGCGCCGCGAGATTGACGGACACGAACGACTTGCCCACCGTCGGCGTTGGACCAGCGAGCAATACGACATGATTGGGCGCGTCGCGCAACGCGAACTCGAGCGCGCCGCGGAAGCTGCGCAGGCTTTCGACGGCGGCATCGAACGACGCCGTGCACGCCAGCACGCTGTTGGTGCCGGGCTCGCCCTCCGGCAGGCGCCGCGTGAGCATTTGCTGCATGCGGCTGCGCGGCACGGAAGCGTAGACATGCAGACCCGCGCCCGCTTCGATTTCGTCGACCAGCGCAATGCCCGCATTCATCCTTCGCCTGAACAGCACGATCCCGGCGCCGACGAAAAGTCCCGTCAGCGCGCCCGCCGCCACGATCAGCGTACGCTTGGGCCGGATCGGGCCTTCGGGCACGGCGGCACTGTCGATCAGACGCGCATTCGAGACCTTGCCCGCCTTGAGCAGGCGCATCTGCTCCTTCGTGTTCAACAGGTTCGTGTAGATGTTCGTGTCGACCTGGACCTCGCGTTGCAGCCGCAACACGCTCTGCTCGAGGGGCGGCAGCCGCTTGGTCTGCACGGCCAGCTCGGCCATCGCCTTCTCGGCCTCCGCCAGTTGCCCGTTCACGGCAATCAGCGCAGGGTTGTCGGGCATATAGCGCGCATCCAGCTGGGCGCGCTGCTGCCGCAAGTCCGCGATGCGGCTTTGCGCCAGCGCCGAGCTCTGCAGCAAGGCCGCGGCCTCCGCGCCGAGATCGACGGCGCCGTGCTCCGAGCGGAACTGGTTGTACTCCTCTTCGGCCCTTTCGAGCGTCGCCTTCAGCTCCGGCAATTGCTGGTTGAGAAACGCGATCGACTTCTCGGCTTCTTCCTGCGTGCGCTGCACCTTCTGGCGCATGTACTCATTGCCGATCGCATTGAGGATCACGCTCGTCTTCACCGGGTCGCCGCCTTCGAGTGCCGCGCCGATCACGGACGACTCCTTGCCTTTCTCGGAGATGATCAGCCTGCTTTGCAGATCGAGGGTCGCCGAGAGCTCGGACGAACGCGACAGCTCGAAGGTGGCGCCGGGGCGTCCGTCGATCGAACTCACCAGCAGGTCGATCGCGCCGCCCGGCACGTCGACATGCAGCGTTTCGCCGATCCGCCCATGCAGGTCCATGCCGTTGTGCACGAGCGTGTACTGGCCGTTGCCGAGCAGCTCGAGGATGAACTTCCCTCCGTACAGCCGCGTGGGCACGTCGAAACGCGTCACCGTGATGGCCTCCTGGCCCCACGCGTAGCCGCCGCGGCCGGACCAGTCCGAGACGTTCAGGTGGGTCGCGATCCACCGGCCCACCACCGGGAAATAGCGTGGCTTGGCGCTGATATAAAGCTGCGTGGCTTCGACTGCACGCGACACGACCATCCGCGAGCGCAGCACTTCGATTTCCGCCGACGCCGCCGTCTTCACCGCGAACATCGCGGACAGATCGGCAAGTGCGTTTTTCGTGGCGCCATCGCTATCTTCCACGTGGATGAGCATGTCCGCCTGATAAACGGGCGTAGCCAGCATCGCGTAGATGAGGCCCACGAGCGTAAAGGCGGTGCCAATGACGAGAATGGTCTTGCGACCTTCGTACAGGGTGTCGAGAAGCTTGCCGACATGGCCGCCCTCCGGCGGCGGCAGCACGCCGTCGTCCAATCCCTCTAGCAGATATTCGCGCTGGTTCAATCTCTCTCTCCGTCGGTACCCGCAATCGCGCCGGGCACGTGCATCGATATACGTCTGTCAGTAGCCGATTGCCCGGGTCGTCGCAGCCGCCTGCGTGGCGGGCAGGATCAGACCGATGACGCGGCTCCACTTCACGAGCGCGGACGCGTCGACGAACACGACATCGTTCGGTTTCAGTTCGAACGAATCGGCCGTCGCCATCGCCGAGGCCGACGTCGCGTCGAGGTGGTAAATCACGCGCTTGCCCACATCGCGGCCGCGCACGACATACACCTGCGACGCATCGCCCGATACCTGGCTGATGCCGCCCGCGTCGCCCAGCGCCTCGTTGAGCGTCATGCGCCCGTTGTTGAACGGCAGCCCGCCGGGACGCTGGACTTCGCCAATCACGAAGACCTTGCTGTCGTTCTGTGCGTAGACGCGGATGAGGTCACCGTCGCGCAGCACGATCCGGTCCGGGTTCACGTTGTTGCGGATCATGTCGGGCATGTCGACGAGCACCGTCTCGTCCCCGCGCGTCACGGACACCTTCGACCGGTCTGATTTTTCGGTGAAGCCGCCTGCGCGGTTGATCGCCTCGGGCAGGGTCATCGGCACGTCGTTGAGCACCTGCACCCCGGGTGTTCTCACTTCGCCGTCGAGATAGATGCGCTTGCTCCGATACGTTTCCACGCGCACGGTCATCTGCGGCTGCCGCACGTAGCGGCTCAGCCTGGGCGTGAGCAGATCGCGCACGCCCATCTCCGTGAGCCCTTCGACCTTGATCGGCCCGATGTAGGCGTACTGGATATATCCGTTCGTATCGACCGTATAGCCCGGCGCGACGGGCGAGGCACCCGACGTGTTCGAGCCGCCGGCTGCGCCCGGCATGCTGAGTTCCGGGTGATCCCACACGACGATGCTGAGGACGTCGCCCGGTCCGACCTCATAGGGCGTCGCCTTCGCAAACAGACTGCGCACATCGCTCGAAACACCGGTCGGCCGTTCCTGCTGCTGCTTCTCGACGAGATCATCCGTGATTTCGACGAGCGAACCGGCCGGCGCACGATCGCCGCCCGACGCCTCCGACCCTGAACCGCGAGACGCCGCAGCCTGCGCGGCAGTTGCCGCACCGGCGCTGCCGCCCGACGACATGCCCCGGAAGGTCATGCCGGGCGACAGTGCGCACCCCGTCAGCAGCGCCGCCGCAACGGCGGGTGCCACGAATGCGGGCAAGGTGAAGCGGAACGCGCGCGCGCAATCGGGTTGCACACCCGAGCGCGTCGGCCGCCACCACGAAAGCAGGCGCGCCCCGCGCGCTTGCATCATCCACTGCTTGCAAACTCTGTCGAGTCGCATGGTCAACCCCCATATTGCGTGTGGTCGTCCCATTGCGTACGGTGCGCAACGAATCCGGACCGGTGCTACACACTCCATCGTGCGTGGTCATGCCCTCTCGTACTGCCCGCGCCCGGATCGCCTGGCTCGCGCGCGACGTCGTCGCCGACTGCACTGTCAGTAGGCGCCATCTCCCCTTATCACGACCACGATCGTCTTGAACAGAATGCCGATGTCGCTGTGCAGCGACCAGTTCTTCACGTAGCTGACGTCGAGCGACACGCGCGTCGCATAGTCGGTGTCGCAGCGTCCGCTCACTTGCCATAGGCCGGTGATGCCGGGCGTCGCCATCAGGTAGTACTTGCTATAGGCGCCGTATCGCTCGAGCTCCTGGTCGACGATCGGGCGCGGGCCGACCAGGCTCATCTCGCCGCGCACGACATTCCACAGCTGCGGCAATTCGTCGAGGCTCGTGCGCCGCAGAAACTGGCCGATGCGCGTGATGCGCACATCATTCTTCAGCTTGAATTCGCGTTCCCATTCGGCACGCGCGACCGGGTCGCTCGCGAGCAGCTCCTCGAGTACCTGCTGCGAATTGACCACCATCGAGCGAAACTTGAGGCAGCGAAACTTCTCGCCATTGCGGCCTACGCGGGTGTGGCCATAGAGCGCCGGGCCGCCGTCCCGTTTCACGATCAGCGCAATCAGTATGAGCAAAGGCAGCAGTGCCACGATGGCAGTCAGCGCGAGCACGATATCGATCGTCCGCTTGATGGCATGCCGCAGCGCACGCGAACTCGCTTCGATCTCGACCAGTTCGTGGTCCGCTTCCTCGCCCCTCAGCCACGCCGACGCCTGGTTGGCGACGCTGAATTTCGCAAAGAAAAGCGTGTGCGACGCAAGCAGCGAGATGCCCGTGGTCAGCGTCCAGTAGATGAACCACGGCATCGAAATCACGTTGTCGCGATGGATCGCGTAGAGCAAGGCCAGACCGCAGAGCTGCACGGCGAGCCATGCAAACGTCGTGCGTCCGGCGACGCTCGCGACGGGTTGCCGCCCTCTCGGCGGATAGGTTCCGCACGCGGGAAACACCGATAGCGCCAGTGCCGCGACGAAGGCGACAAGCGTTGGATCGAGCTGGTGAGCAGGACCCACTCCAGGCATGTTCGGGCTTACATTAAGATGCAGAGCACCAAATGCGCCCAGCACGATTAGCGCGATATCGATCGCACGATGCACCAGCTCGGACATATCCCTACCCCACTGCGTCGCCTGTTCAATACCGATGTTGAGCTGCCGCTGATCGCCTAGTCGTCGCTCGCATCGCGAATGCCGTCGTGTCCGACAGCAGGCATGCCGTGCCTGCATACGGTTGCACGCGCTCGCTTTCGCTATGACGGGTCGCCTACTGTGCGCAGTCCCCTGTGTGTGATGTCGCGTCGGTCTTCCAGTCAATGCAGGCCGATCGTCTTCGAATCCACGTCGCTAAGTTACGGGGATGGCAATGGCGATTCCGTGCGCAATCCCACCAACGATTCGCGATCGTCAGTTGCCGCCGCGTTGTGCATACGATTAGGTGTGTTTGCAACTTCTGGCGTTGCGTGCGGTTGCGCACGCAACGCATCTCAACGGAGTTGAGATCATTGCTCGGTGACTGCGATGATCGACGAGCGTTTCGCGATCACGCGGTGGCAGTGCTTGCGTCGTGTGCGGGGCTTAGTGTGCGCGGGCGTACAGATGCGCGCGTCCGGGCCCGCTATAGCCAGGTAGCGGCATACCCGCACGCGCAGTAGTTTTAACACTCGAAGCTGATCTCGATACCGCGGCTAAAACCGGTACCGCGATGGCCACGTGTGAATTCCGTCGCTTGGGATATTTCGCTTGGAGTCCGTAATATCTCGCGGCTCGAGATCCGCGCCGCGTTATTGGAAACGTCGCGCGAGCCTTGTCATTCTGTTCGATCGGCTCGTATCAGACACGCGCGAGCGTGGCGCCCGGTCGGCACGCCGGAAGAAAGGTTGCCGGCGCGGTCGCGCTCTGCGCGCGCCAGCGAGGCAAGTGTCAGGTGGTTGGATACTCGATCGTCTCGACGCCCGTCTCCGTGCCGAGCAGGCAAAGATCCGCGCCGCGCGCGGCGAACAGCCCCACCGTCACGACGCCCGGCCACGCGTTGATATGCGCCTCGACCGTGCGCGGATCGCTGATGCGCAGGCCTTTGACGTCGATGATCTCGTTGCCGTTGTCAGTGATGAACGGGGAGCCGTCCTTCGTCACGCGCAGGACGGGCACGCCGCCCAGCGCCGTCACGCGGCGACCGACGGCCGTGCGCGCCATCGGCACGACTTCGATGGGTAGCGGAAACTGTCCGAGCACGTCGACGACCTTGCTTGCGTCCGCGATGCAGACGAACTTCTCCGACACCGACGCGACGATTTTCTCGCGCGTGAGCGCGCCGCCGCCGCCCTTGATCATTGCGCCGCCGTGATCGATTTCATCGGCGCCGTCGACGTAGACGGGCAGCGATTCGATGTCGTTGGGGTCGAACACCTGAATGCCGTGCGACTGCAGCCGCGCCGTCGTCGCGACGGAGCTGGACACGGCGCCGCGAAAACGCGACTTGTGCGCGGCGAGTGCGTCGATGAAGCAGTTCGCCGTCGAGCCGGTGCCGACGCCGATGATCATCCCTTCGGGCACGTTGGCGATGACGTAGTCGGCGGCAGCTTGGCCGACCAGTTGCTTGAGTTCGTCTTGAGTCATGATGGGAAATGCCAGAGCAAGCGGAAAAACTGCAAGTTTACCGGAGTCGAGGCATCGGGCCGGATTTATTGCGCATGCGGCCGGCGTATTGCGCGCGGCGCCGTGGCCGCGTCAGGGCGCGGGCCGAGCCGGTTCCGGTGTGGCGTTGGGCATGTACTTGTCGAGCAGCGCCTGGGCGATGGCATCCGTCTGCGCATCCGGGTTGCCCGAGTAATCGGCGGGACGGAAATGCATCTGGAACGCGGCGAACACGCGGCGCGACTTGTCGTCGAACACGCCGTCCGTGGCCGTTTCGTAGCCGTAGCGCGCGAGCTTTTGCTGAAGCGCGCGGACGTCGGTGGGCGCGTTGGGATCGCGGCCTGCCAGTTCTTTCGTGACGGTGGCCTCGTCGGGCCATGCGCCGACGCCTGCATCGTAGAGCTGTTTCCACGGGAAGAGCGGCCCGGGGTCGATCTTGCGTTGCGGCGCGATATCGCTGTGGCCGACGACGCGGGTCGGCGGAATGTTGTAGCGCGTGACGATGTCTTTGGCGAGGCGGATCATCGCGTCGACCTGTTCCGGCGGATAGGGTTGCCAGGTGCGGCCTTGCGGGGTATCGACGGGGCCGAGGTTCACGTTCTCGATGCCGATCGAGGCGGCGTTCAGTTCAGTCGTGCCTTGCCAGGAACTGATGCCTGCGTGCCAGGCGCGCTGGGACTCCGGCACGAGTTGCCAGATGATGGGCTCGCCATGCTTTTCTTTTGGATGGTCAGGGACGACGTAGTGGGCGCTGACCTGTTCTTTTGTCAGCACATCGAGCGATTCTTTTTCGTCGATTTCCGTGTAGTGCATCACCAGGAAGCGGATGCGGGTGTCCTGGTATTGCGCTACGCGGGATGTGTCGGTGTAGTAGGTGGTGTGGTCCTTTAAGGTCGAGGTCGTGCAGGCTGTGGTTGTGAGTGCTGCTAGCGCTAGCAGTGCCAGGGTTTTGGGTTTTTGTCGCTTTTGGATTTGCATTTTGCGGTGGTCCACTTCTGGTGCGTTGCGCCTGCGCGGCGCGGGCGTTGGTTTGCTCGGGTATTCACCGGCATCCGCGTCATGACTTACCCATTCATGCGTCGCCCCTGTGCGGGGCGGCACCTACTTTTCTTTGCAGCGGCAAAGAAAAGTAGGCAAAAGAAAGCCGCTAACACCGCCAGTTCTTGACGTTCGCCCACGGGCCCCCTACGGCCCCGCCCTGTTTGCGGCAACCTGTCCTTCATTACCCGTTGCCAACGCTTTCAATGAGCGCCATAACCACTTCACACGCCCGCGTCACACATACGCAATCGAATTCCACGCGTTGCATCGCGGCAAACTGTGTGTAGGCTTTCGCGGCGTATGAGCCTCACTCCGGACTGAAAAGCACGTTGTGTAGTAGGCGTGCCGATGTGTGAAGCGCTACGACCTACACACAGTTTGCCACCTGGGCGGCGCGAACCATTCGCTGCCGCTGGCTGCACTGCGGGTGATTGAAGCGGGTGAGGCGCTCATTGAAAGCATTGGCAACGGATAGTGACCGAGAAGTTGCCGTGTGAAGCATAAGAACCGTTGGGGGTCCGCAGGCAGCAACTAGCATTGGCGGTGTTAGCCCGCTTTCTTTTGCCTACTTTTCTTTGCGGCGGCAAAGAAAAGTAGGTGCCGCCCCGCACAGGCGCAACGCCTGCACCGCGCAGGCGCCATCGCGGATGCCGGCAAAAACGTCAAGCGCACAACAAAAACGCCCGCGCCGCAAGGCACCATCGCAGATGCCAGCGAAAACCAAAGCCGACCACCCCAGCGTCGCAGACAAAAAACCTACTTCTTGACACCCCTCTGCCGCACAGCCTCAAACAAACAAACGCCGGAGGCGACAGAAACATTAAGACTCTCAACCGACCCCGCCATCGGAATCTGCATCACCTCATCGCAGGTATCGCGAGTCAGGCGCCTCATGCCCTCGCCTTCGGCGCCCATCACCAGCGCAACGGGCCCATCCAGCTTCGTCTCATACAACGAAGCGGTCGCTTCACCCGCCGTGCCGACAACCCAAACGCCTGCCTCCTTCAACTCCCGCAACGCGCGAGCGAGATTGGTCACAGTGATATACGGCACTGTATCGGCCGCCCCGCTCGCCACCTTCGCGGCGGTAGCGTTCAACCCAACGGCACGGTCCCGCGGCGCAATCACGGCATGCGCGCCCGCCGCATCAGCGACGCGCAAACAGGCGCCCAGATTGTGCGGATCGGTAATGCCATCAAGCACCAGCAACAACGCCGGCCCCTCGATCCCATCCAGCAGTTCGGCGAGATTTTGCGCCAGCGGCAGATCGCCCGCGCGCGCCACGACACCCTGGTGCCGCTCGGTATGCGCCAAACCCCACAGCCGCGTCTCGTCGGCGGCAATCAGGCGCACGCCCGCCTCTTTCGCCACGGCCAGGAATTCATTCATCCGGCGATCGCGGCGCGCCTGATCGTAATAGATTTCTTCGACCGTCGATGAATCGTGACGCAGGCGTGCCGTCACCGCGTGAAAACCGTAGAGAACCTTGAGACGTGACATGACTGAAACAACCTTTGAATGAGCACGCCCGGCTCAACCAGCCCAAGCACACCCGATGAGAACGAGCGCCGCGCGCGTTGCAACGCGCGGCGTTACTGCAGATTCAACGCTTCTTGCGAGCCGGTTTCGCCGATGACTTCGACGCCGGACGCTTCTTCGACGCCCCCGCCTTGCGGGCCGCGCGCGCTTCCTTCACCGCGGCCGTCTGCGCGGGCGCCGCCTTCTTGTGACGCGCGCCGTCGGGTTGCGGCGCACGCTCGACGGAACGCACGCGCGGACCGCCCAGCTCGCTCGCCTTCTCCATCGCACTCGCGCGATGCGACTTCACCGGCGTGTCGCGCACCAGGCGGAAATCGATCTTGCGCGCATCGAGGTCGACGCGGCTCACCTGCACGCGCACGCGATCCGACAGCCGGTAACGGATGCCCGTGCGCTCGCCGCGCAGTTCGTTCTTGATCTCGTCGTACTGGAAGTAGTCCGAGCCGAGCTCCGTCACATGCACGAGGCCTTCGATAAAGAGCGCATCGAGCTGCACGAAGATGCCGAACGACGTCACGCCGCTCACCATGCCGCCGTACTCTTCGCCGAGCTTGTCGCGCATGAAGTAGCACTTGAGCCACGCTTCGACATCGCGCGAAGCTTCGTCCGCGCGCCGCTCGTTCGCCGAGCAGTGCAGGCCAAGCTCTTCCCAGATGGCCGTGTTCGGACGGCCGCGATTGCCGCGCTTTTCGTCTTCGGCCTGCAATGCGCGCGCACGCGGCGACAGCGCCGTGTTCAACTCGACGCCGTGCGGCGTCTTCGGCTCGTACTTGCGGCCTTGCAGGATCGCGTAGATCGCGCGGTGCGTCAGCAGATCGGGATAGCGGCGGATTGGGCTCGTGAAGTGCGCATACGCTTCATACGCGAGGCCGAAGTGGCCGATGTTATCGGGGCTGTAGACGGCCTGCTGCATCGAGCGCAGCAACATGGTTTGCAGCATCTGCGCGTCGGGACGGTCGCGGATGTGCGCCATCAGCGCGGCGTAATCGCTCGCATGCGGCGTGTCGCCGCCGCCGAGCGTCAGCCCCATGCCGCGCAGGAACGTGCGCAGATTTTCGAGGCGCTCCGCCGTCGGTCCCGCGTGTACACGGTACAGACCCGGATGCTTGTTGCGCTTCATGAAGTCGGCCGCGCAGACGTTCGCGGCCAGCATGCATTCTTCGATCAGCTTGTGCGCGTCGTTGCGATGGCGCGGCACGATCTGTTCGATCTTGCCCTGCGCATTGCAGACGATGTAGGTTTCCGTCGTGTCGAAGTCGATCGCGCCGCGCTTCTGGCGCGCCGCGAACAGCGCCTTGTAGACGCCGTACAGGTTCTGCAGCTGCGGCAGCAGCGCCGCGCGGCGCGTCGCTTCCGGGCCCTTGGTGTTGGTCAGCACGGCCGCGACTTCCGTGTACGTGAGACGCGCGGCCGAATGCATCACGCCTGGATAGAACTGATACGCCTTGATCTCGCCGCGCGCGGTGATGACCATGTCGCACACCAGCACGCAACGGTCCACTTGCGGATTGAGCGAACAGAGCCCGTTCGACAGCTTTTCCGGCAGCATCGGAATCACGCGGCGCGGGAAATACACCGACGTGCTGCGCTCGATCGCATCGACGTCGAGGCCGCCGTCGGGCAGCACGTAATGCGATACGTCGGCGATCGCGACGATCAGACGGAAGCCGTCGCCGCGACCGACCGTGATCGGCTCGCAGTAAACGGCGTCGTCGAAGTCGCGTGCGTCTTCGCCGTCGATCGTAACGAGCGGCACGTCGCGCAAGTCCACGCGATGCTTGATGTCCACAGGCCGCACTTCGTCGGGCAGCTTCGCGGCGTCGTCGAGCGCGGCCTGGCTGAACTCGTGCGGCACGCCGTACTTGCGCACGGCGATTTCGATTTCCATGCCCGGGTCGTCGATATCGCCGAGCACTTCGACCACGCGTCCGAGCGGCTGCGAATGACGGCTCGGAAAGTCCGTCAGCTCGACCACGACCACCTGCCCGACCTTGGCCTTCTTCGTGTTCTGCGTGATCAGGATGTCGTGGCCGATGCGTTTTTCTTCGGGCGCGACGATCAGCGCGCCGTTCTCGTTGAGAAGGCGTCCGATCACACGCTTGTTCGCGCGGTCCGTGACCTCGACGATGTGGCCCTCGGGCCGTCCGCGCCGGTCATAGCCGACGATGCGGGCCAGCACGCGGTCGTTGTGCATGACCTTCTGCATCTCGCCCGTCGGCAGGAACAGGTCGTCCTGGCCGTCGTCGCGGATCAGGAAGCCGTAGCCGTCGCGATGGCCCTGCACGCGGCCTGCGACAAAGTTCGACGGATGAGTGAGCTGATAATGCCCGCGCTGATCGAGTCTGATCTGGCCATCGCGCTCCATCGCGGCGAGGCGCTTGAAAAACCCTTCGCGCTCCTGGCGCTTGATCGACAGTGCTTCGGCGATGTCGTTCGCTGCAAGCGGCGTTTCACTCGTGCGCAGCACGCCGAGGATTTCTTCGCGGCTTGGAATCGGATACGGATATTTGCTCAAGGGCTTGTCGATGATTGTTCTCGTTGCGTGGACGTCGGCGGATGGATGACGTTGCTCTATCTGACTTGAACTGCAACTGCGCGTGTGACTTTGACGGCCTTGCTACTGCGGGGATTCTAACACCCGTCTCGCCCGCCACGCGCCGCCTGGCGGGCGCTTGCGCGATGCGCGCGGTGCACGTGAGCGGGCATCGCGGCCGTCGATTGAATGTTTTCAGGAAACGCTTGACACGCCTCTTCGGCACGCTATAATTTCGGTCTCTGCTTCAACGCACCTTGCCCAGGTGGCGAAATTGGTAGACGCACTAGGTTCAGGTCCTAGCGGTGGCAACACCGTGGAGGTTCGAGTCCTCTCTTGGGCACCAGATTCAAATGAAAAGCCGCCTTCGGGCGGTTTTTCATTGTAGTGAGAGCACTGCTCTTCGCGCCGGGTCTTCGGTTTGCGCAAGAGTGATGCAGGAAGTTGCAGTATCGGTTGATCGCTTAGTTTTTTGATGCGCGAACAACCAGACGAAAAGATGAAGCGTTTTTCGAGTTACCGATTGACACGCAGATTCTTCTCGTTAAAATAGCGGTCTAGCTTGAGACGTGCCCAGGTGGCGGAATTGGTAGACGCACTAGGTTCAGGTCCTAGCGGTGGCAACACCGTGGAGGTTCGAGTCCTCTCCTGGGCACCACTCTCTCAAAGCAAAACAGATCACCCCGTAATGCGAAAGCGTGCGGGGTTTTTGTTTTTTACGCCCTTCACGCGTCCCGCCTAACCTCACGTGTCCGACCATCGTCCCTTCTGCTTCGGCGCACACTTCTGCGCCTTGCGATGTCAATCGATATTGCCAATCGCGAGGCAGTCATCCGACAGGCAAGTGCCGCGGCCCGTCAATTAGCGCCCGCCAAGCCAAAGCCGCAAGCGACGCAATCTTTATTCCCCAAAATTACGAATAACAAACTTATTCCAATCAGAATAACTACGTTAATTACATTTACCAGACATTATCCTTTCCTGATTGACCGATTACCCAGGGATTAGCACTGACAAAGCGCAGTCGTTTCATGCAGACGCTTAATCCTCGGCGTACACTCAGCGGGGCCTTAAGCTACGGGGCGCGGCGTTTGCTCGTTAGCCGCGCAAAAGCTTTAAAGGCACAATTAATCGGAGAGCGCAACGCCGGTTGCCTGAGATCAGAGGAGAACAATTGAAATGAGCTGGACCCGGGAACAGAGAAACGTCACGATTGCAGCCTATTTAGGCTGGACACTCGACGCATTCGATTTCTTTCTGATGGTTTTTGTTCTGAAAGATATCGCGAATGAATTCGGCACCGATATCAAAGCGGTTTCGTTTGCCATCATGCTGACGCTGATGATGCGGCCCGTCGGCGCCCTCATCTTCGGCTTCCTCGCCGACAGGTTCGGCCGACGCCCCACGCTGATGATCAACATCGCGTGCTTCTCGCTGCTCGAACTGCTGTCGGGCCTCTCCCCTAACCTCACCACGCTGCTGGTGCTGCGCGCGCTGTTCGGCATCGCGATGGGCGGCGAATGGGGCGTCGGCGGCGCGCTGACGATGGAAACCGTGCCGCCCAAGGCGCGCGGCTTCGTGTCGGGGCTGCTGCAGGCGGGCTATCCGAGCGGCTATCTGCTCGCCGGGCTCGTGTTCGGCCAGCTCTACGAGTACATCGGCTGGCGCGGCATGTTCTTCGTCGGCGTGCTGCCCGCGCTGCTGGTGCTCTACATCCGCGCGCACGTGCCCGAATCGCCGGCGTTCAAGACGCTCGAAAAGAAGGCGCGCCCCGGCCTCGTCGCCACGCTCAAGCTGAACTGGAAACTCTCCGTCTACGCCATCGTGCTGATGACGGCGTTCAACTTCTTCTCGCACGGCTCGCAGGACCTGTATCCGACCTTCCTGCGCGTGCAGCACCACTACGACGCCCATACCGTGCAATGGATCACGATTGTGCTGAACGTCGGCGCGATCTGCGGTGGGCTGTTCTTCGGCGCGCTGTCGGAGAAGATCGGCCGCAAGCGCGCGATCTGTATTGCCGCCCTAATCGCGCTGCCCGTCGTGCCGCTGTGGGCGTTTTCGTCGACGCCCGCGATGCTCGCCGTGGGCGCGTTCCTGATGCAGATTTCGGTGCAAGGCGCGTGGGGCGTGATTCCCGTGCATCTGAACGAAATCTCGCCGGATGAAATCCGCGCGACGTTCCCGGGCCTCGTGTACCAGTTGGGTAACCTGATCGCGGCCGTCAACGGGCCGCTGCAGGCGGGTATCGCCGAGGCGCACGGTAACGACTACGCGACCGTGATGGCCGTCGTGATCGGCATCGTGGCCGTCGTGATTGCAGTCTTCATTTTGTTTAGCCGCGAACGGCGCGGCATCGACATGACGCAATCTGCCGAAGAGGTCACGGCGACCGTGCACTGAGCGCACGCCACGCAGCGCAGAAGGCATTCCGTCCGGACGGGCACGCGCCCCGTCAATGCAGCAGACACGAGGCCGCTCCCATTCGTTTCGGAGCGGCCTTTTCTCTTTTCTCGTCCGCATGGTCGGCAAAGTGCGCGCGTGGTCGGGCACTTTTAGAGGAGTCCATCGACACTCGCCCCTTGCCCGATCGTCCGCCCCGTTCTTATCCTGAAAAAGAACACGCGTTTCAAATTCGAACTTGAATCGATTGTTTGAGTGGGCCGAATGCGGCGCCCAACGCGCCCGTTCGGCCCGACATGGGAGACGCAACGTGACACTTCGCACGCCGGGCCGCCATACCGGGGACACGAAAGCGCGCATCCTCAATGCCGCCGAGACGCTTTTCATCGAATACGGATATGAAGCGATGTCGCTGCGGCAGATCACCTCGATGGCCGAGGTCAATCTGGCTGCCGTCAACTACCACTTCGGCAGTAAGGAATCGCTGATGCACGCAATGTTGTCGCGCCACCTCGACCTGCTGAACCACGAGCGCCTGAAGCTGCTCGATCGCTTCGACGCGCTGCTCGGACCGCGCGTGACCTGCGAGCACGTGCTCGGCGCGATGTTCATTCCGGCGCTGCGCATGTCGCACGATACGCACGATACGCGCATCGCCGGCAAGGCATTCCTGCGGCTGCTCGGCCGCGCGTACAGCGATCCGTCGCCGTTCACCCGCGCCTTTCTGAAGACGCATTACGCGTCCGTGTCCGCGCGCTTCTTCGACTCGTTCCAGCGCGCGCTGCCGCATCTGCCGCGCGAGGAGCTCCGCTGGCGGCTTCACTTCGCGATCGGCGCGCTGTCCGGCGTGCTCGCGGGCGCCGACACTGACAACCTGATCAGCGAGTTCGCGCAGGATAAGTCGATGAACGGCCTACAGCTGATCGCGCGACTCGCGTCGCCGATCGTGTCCGCGCTGAAGGCGCCGTTGCCGGACGCGAGCCAGTTCGCGATGTTCGCGTCGGTGCTCGGCGACGCAGGCAGCGTGGACATCGGCTGCGATGCCGTCAACGAGGCGCAGGCGCAAGCCGCCGCTCGCGGCGAGGCGGTGCCGACGGCCGACGCAGCGGCGCCGCAGTCTTCGCCGCTGGAGTCGCCGCAGCAG